>DAOVRZ010000001.1:0-113214 GCA_030627905.1 Halanaerobiales bacterium | reverse complement strand
TACACTCATGGGTATGTCTTTACCTTTCATACTAACCTAGTTCATCATGCAAAGCTACTTTCGCAACTCACATTCACCTTGGCTTGAAAGCAATAAAACAGCTTATAGCTAAATATTTGCGTCCACATATAGCTATAATTGTCTATGATTTTAACTACTATTTTATTGCTCCTTCTCATGGTGACTAAAAATTATAAAACAACACCGCTAGTTTATCATTAAAATAAGCAAAACGTCAAGAATTCAAATAACTAATTGTGAACATTTGATATCAACATTATCTACGACGTCGTACTACATGAAATTGAAATTTATCATTTCTAAAATAATTTTTAGAAAAAAGAACCATCCGGTCTTTTTGGTCATAATGCTTCTGTTCCAATAATAAAACTGGTGTTTCTACAGAAATCTTTAACTTCTCTGCTAACCAATCTGGAGCTTTTATTGGAAGAATTTGAGTTACTGCATATGAAATTCGTATATTATACTCTTTTTCCAAAAATAAAAGCATAGACTCTTCATTATTACACAAAGATAAGTCTATTAAAGATTTCGGTAAATGATCTCGACAAAATACTACAGGTTCTTTATTTGCCGTTCTTACCCTTTCTATCACCCACATACGATTTGTCTCGTCTTCCCCAAAGATGAATGCTAGATTATCCATCTCCTCCTCCCATCGTTTATAGCCATAAGTACCCGGTTCAAACCCATGAGTTTCAATCGTCTCTGTAACACTATAGAGATCTTCTATTCCATTTTCAATCTTTGATAGATTGGGAGCAATAAAAGTGCCTACTCCTTGCTGGCGTACAACTTTCCCTTCCTCCTCTAAAACTCGTAAGGCTTCGCGCAAAGTAGCTCTGCTAACTCCAAATCTCTCTGAAAGTGTATTCTCAGAAGGTAAGCGGTCACCATCATTAGATACACCAACTTCAATCATTTCTTCAATTTTTTCTTTTACTAATATATATAATGGTCTTGAATCCGTTTTAATTTTAGTCATATATCAACTCAAATCCTTTCTCATTAATAATATGATTAGCCCATAAAATCACTTTTTGTTCAATATCATATCACTCTCATTTTCTGAAACTAATACTTCACGGGCTTTACTGCCTGCATATGGACCAACAATACCATCTTGTTCCATTACATCAATCAATCTTGCTGCCCGAGCATATCCAATATGAAGCCTTCTTTGTAGCATGGAGATAGAAGCAGAACTCGAAATAACAATCTTAACTGCTTCCTCATAAAGCTCATCTCGTTCTTCAGCAGTTTGAATCACTAATTCCCCACTTTCCAATTGCTGTATCGCTTCAGCATACTCAGGTTTCTCCTGTTTTTTCACAAAATCCATAACCTTATGAATCTCTTCTGTAGAAACAAAGGCACCTTGAACTCGTCGTGGCTTATTTGCTCCAACCGGAGCAAAAAGCATATCTCCTTTGCCCAATAATTTTTCTGCGCCTGCTGTATCAAGAATCGTTCTTGAGTCAACTTGAGAAGATACAGCAAAAGCCACTCTGGAAGGTATATTTGCCTTAATTAAACCTGTGATTACATCCACAGAAGGTCGTTGAGTAGCTATAATTAAATGAATACCGGCTGCTCTCGCCATCTGGGCCAGCCTGCATATTGCATCTTCAACATCATTAGCGGCAACCATCATCAAATCAGCTAATTCATCGATAATGATTACGATATACGGTAAAGGTTGATGGTCATTTAATGAACCTTCCACTTCAACACCATTTTCTAAAGCTTTTGTAAAAGCTTCCTGCCTTTTTTTCATCAATTGGTTATAACTTTCGAGCCCTCTTGTTCCAGAGCTAGCAAATAGATCATATCTATTTTCCATCTCCTGTACTACCATTTTCAATACTGCTGATGCTTTCTTTGAATCTGTTACCACAGGTGCTAAAAGATGAGGAAGATTTTTATAAGCTGTCATCTCAACTTTCTTTGGATCAACGAGAAGAAACTTAACTTCATCTGGCTTCGCTTTATAAAGAATACTTAAAATGAATGTATTAATACCGACTGATTTACCAGAACCAGTTGCTCCGGCAACCAAAAGATGTGGCATACTTACAAGATCTGCAATGATTGGTTCTCCAGCAATCCCAACCCCTAAGGCCAGGCTCAATTTTGATTTAGCATTCTTAAATTGATCTGAATCCAAAATATCTTTTAATTTCACCATTGTACTACCTGCATTAGGAACTTCCACTCCAACCACAGCTTTTCCAGGAATCGGAGCCACTATTCTTACATCTGTGGCAGCCATGGCGAGAGCAATATCATCCGCTAAATTCACTATTCGACTTACCTTTACTCCAGGGGCAGGTTGAAGCTCATAACGAGTAATAGTTGGCCCATGACTTACGTTTTGAACTTTAGCTTTTACACCAAAACTCTGCAATGTCTCCTGTAATAATAGCGATTGATCTGTTGTCTCTGATTTTTTCTTACTCATTGGTGATGAGGTTAATAATTTTAAAATTGGAAGCTTATACTCACGGTTCGACTTTGGACGTGACAACGAATGTGATTTTACAGAACCAGTATCCTTTTTTGGCTTTGGTTCACTTTTCTTATCAATCTCATCTAGCTGATCTGTTTCCACATCGATACTTTGGACATTGGATTCTTCTTGATCAAAAACCTCTGGTTCCAAATTAGCCAATTCTTTCAAAAACTGATCATTTTTATCTTCAAAATCAAATTCTAACTGATCATCCATTTCTTCTTTCTTCTTTTTAAATCTTTTAAATTTAAAGACCTCTTTCATCTTATCTTTTACACTGATAAATAAATCCGCTGTTTTCTGCCAAATTAGACGACATTTTTGTTTAATAGTTGTAAAAAGAGCAACCAACAAAATATCAAAAAGCAAAAGAAACCCTATCAAAATTACTGCAGTCATGGTTATATAAGCTCCTGTTTGCCCCAAAAATTTACGTAACAAAAAGGCAAAAATACTACCAAATAGACCCCCTCCGTTACCCTCTAATGCAGCAGGAAACTCCACTCCAAATGGAATCAGTATTAAATGTAAAAAAACAAGAGTAGAGCATATCACCATAATCAACCCTACTAACCGAGGAGTAGCCCTTAATACTCTCGATCTAATCAAAGAAATCCCTAGAACTAAAATTATAAATGGAAAAAGATAAGCTCCTTTCCCAGAAAGAACAGTAAAAAATATTTTTAATATTTTTCCAACAATCCCTACTGAATTTGAGTAAAGACTTATTCCTAATAATATTCCAAAAACAGAAATAAATATTCCAAATATCTCATTTTTTCTCTCTTTTGATATTTCCATAATACCATCACCTCAACAATATTTATTCTACATAGTTTTAAAAAACTCCTGCACTTTTACACAATCCAAAAAAAGATGGTAAAATTATGCCACATTTGAGATATTTCTCAGTGACGTTTTTACCATCTTTTTTCTTAGACCTAATCATTTAGTTATCTTTTAATCCCCTCAAGAGTAATTTTTGCAATATTAGCAGAATGGTCACCAATCCGCTCTAAGTTACTTATAATATCCAAATAAATTACTCCAGATCCTGGGAAACAAAGTCCTTCATTCAATCTCTTAATATGCTTTTTGCGATAAGTTGCTTCTAATTCATCTACTTCATCTTCAAACTCTAATACTTTTCTCGCAACTTCTAAGTCATTATTGTGATAGCCTTCTATTGCCAAACGGGCTGTATCCATAACCCGTGAAAACATATAATTTAAATCATTAATTGCCTTTTCACTGAAAGGAATTTTTTCTTCAATTTTGATCATAGCCAATTCACCAATATTTTCTGCATGGTCACCAATTCGCTCAATATCGTTGATTATATGAAAAAAGTTATTTACATCATTAGCCTGATCCGCTGTTAAAGAAAGTTGAGAGAGCTTAGTCATATAAAGAATCATCGCTTCTTCTAATTGATCAATACTATCTTCTCTTTCTTCCAAATCCCTAAACAAATCACGCTTATTTTCCATAAAAATCCTTCTAGATGTATCCACATTTCCAATTGCTTGGTCTGCCATTCGATTCAATTCTTTACCAGCTTGTCCTAAAGCAATGGCAGGAGTTTCCAGAAAACGTTCATCCAGATAAATTGGACCTTTTACCTCGATACTTTCTTCACCCGGAACCATCCAGGTAACAATCTTAGCTAAAAGACCTGCAAATGGTATCCAAACAAGTGTATTTAAGATATTAAATCCTGTATGGGTATTTGCTACAAGACGGTTCACATCAGTTGTTCCTAAGGCATTCCCAAACAATCCTGTAAGTTGTCTTGGAATATCTGGAATTATATACATAAAAACCACAAAAATAACTGAACCAAGAATATTAAACATAGCATGAGCCACAGCAGCACGTTTAGCCACTATAGTTGTCCCAATACTTGAAAGAAGTGCGGTAACCGTTGTACCAATATTTGTACCCAGAAGAATGGGAACCGCGGCTGCGTAAGGAATAGCACCTACACTGGTTAAACTGAGTAAAATACCCATAGCAGCACTACTACTTTGGATTAACATTGTAATAAATGTTCCCATCAGTACACCCAAAATAGGATTAGAGCTAAGTTGAGTCATTATTTCTCTAAAATACAGCGAGCTCCTTAATGGCGTCATTACACTAGACATGGTATTCATTCCTAAAAAGAGAAAACCAAATCCCAAAATAACTTCACCAAGATACTTCGAGCGTTTGCTCTTTGCAAAAAGATAAAGTGCTGCTCCTATTGCAATAGCATGTAGTGAATATTTGCTGATCTTAAACGCAATCAACTGAGCAGTAATCGTAGTACCAATATTGGCACCCATAATTACACCGATAGCCTGTTTCAAATTCATCAAACCTGCATTCACAAAACCTACAACCATAACTGTCGTTGCACTACTACTTTGGATTATTGCTGTAATACCTGTTCCAACCAAAACCCCTGCAATACGATTTGTTGTTAAAATTCCTAAGAGGTTTTTTAATTTTTTTCCTGCAGTTTTCGTCAGACCATCACCCATCATCTTCATTCCAAAAATAAAGATTCCCAATCCACCAAAAAGTTCAAAAACTGTTGACACCATTGATGTCAAGCAATTCTCCCCCTTTCCCTTCTACCACTATTTTATTTTTTCGCCCAGACCAAACATAACAAAGGAATTATAACACAGGTCACGAAAAAATACTATAGATTAAAAGTTAAAAGTATGTTAACATTATAAGCGAACTCGTCCAGCTAAAGCTGAACATCGGGGCTTCAGTAGGGGATTCTACCCCCACTGAAGATTAAAAACAATTCCCCCCACTTATAGAAGTGGGGGTCTTAACTCAAAAGATAAATGTCTTTTCACATAATTTGGCTAATTATTACAATGAGACCAATGAACCAGCAGTAATACGCAAAAAGTTTCAAATTCCGTTCTTTAATTATTTTTAATAAAAAACGGATCGCTACATAACCAGAGATAACTGCTGCTACGGTTCCAGCAACTAAATTTTCGATCCCTACATTACCCCCTGCACCTTGAAAAATATCGATTCCCTCTAAAAGCGTAGCCCCTAATATTACAGGTACTGCAACTAAAAATGAATAACGAGCAGCCTCATCTCTTTTCAATCCCCGAAAAAGACCTGCTACAATAGTCGTGCCAGAACGTGAAATCCCTGGAATAATAGCTAAACCCTGAGCTATACCGATAGTAATAGCATCTGCTCCCTTCATCTGATTTATACTTTTCCCTTTTTTAGCGAAAGTTTCAGATAGCATAAGTAAACCTCCAGTCACTAGTAGCATAAAACCAACTACTAGAACCGATTTATACAGTTCTTCAAAAAAATCTTTAAAGAATACACCGATAATTCCGGTAGGTATCATACCAATGATTATCATATACATCAATTTACGATGGCTTTTTTTAAACGTAATTAAACTTATGATATCATCCCAAAAAACTATAACTATCGCAATCAGTGTTCCAAAATGTAAAAAAACATCTAAAGTGAGCGCTCCTTCATTCAAACCCAAAAAGGTCTGAAATAAAACTAAATGCCCCGAACTACTTACTGGCAAAAATTCTGTTGCACCTTGAATCAATCCGAGTAGAATTGCTTTCCAAATTGTTAACTCCATAATAATCACTCCTATATAATAATTCAATCAAAAAAATTATGAATCGTTAAGTAAATGCTCTAAGAATCTTAAAAACGGTAAAATGATGATGGCGGTAGTAAAATTAAAGATGGTATGGGAAAAGGCAATCTGACAGCCGAGGTCAGATGAAAATCGAGATACTAGAATACTGAAATTATTTAGAATTGGAATGAAAAAAAGGACTCCAAAAATATTAAAGATTACATGAAAATATGCTACTCGTCTGGCGATTTTATTAGTCTTCATTGCTGCAAGAAGAGCTGTTACACATGTTCCTACGTTTGAGCCTAAAATAATTGCAATTGCTCCTTTTAATGTCATCATTCCCTGACGAGCGATAGATAATACAATTCCTGACGTCGCACTGCTAGATTGAATGAGTGCTGTAAAACCCAAACCAGAAAAAATCCCTAAAATAGGTTGGTCACCAAACTTCATTAACCAACCCATAATCCGCGGATTATATTGTAAGGGCGTCACCCCGGTTTGAATTAACTCTAATCCTAAAAAAATCAAACCAAATCCAATACTAACCAAACCTCCATATGAGATTTCTCTTTTTCTTTTTATCCAACCTAAAACCATAACCGCAAAACCAAATAATAAAAGTCCTGATTCTAGATAATTTATCTTTAATGATAAAATATGCATGGTTATCGTTGTACCAATATTCGATCCAATAATCACCCCCATCCCTTGATATATAGTCATTACCCCTCCGTTAACAAAGCCAATTACCATCACTGTGACAGCACTACTACTCTGAATGACAGAAGTAACTATAGCTCCTGTAATTATCCCAGCAATAATATTTGAAGTGAACGTCTCTAAAATTTGTTGTAACCTAATACCTGTACTTTTTTTCAAACCTAGCTCTGAAAAATGTAATCCCACAAAAAAAAGAACAAGACCAATAGTCATATAAAGAATAATTTCAAGCAAAAAACTCAATCTCCTTTCAAAACTTTCATCTTTTTATAATCTATATTCAATTTTTAAGCAAAAAAGAAATAGAGAGCTCACCTCACAAAAAATATTGCAAGAAAACTCTCTACTTATAATTTAATTACTTTTAGCAGTTGAAATTTTGTTGTATTGTTTTATAGAGAAAATTTAATAATAGTCCCCGGCCAATAATTTAAGTTTATAAAATCATTCGGATCTGAACTAACAAGTTGAACAATCCTTGCTTGATTATCTTCTAAAGGTTCAACAATAAATTGCCGATTCTCAAAGGTAATCTCCCGATAATTTTCTAATTCTTTTCCATCCCACTCATCAAAAACCATTTCTGACGGAATTATTGAATACAGCATCAAAAAACCTCCATTCTTAATGCAACGTCTGCTCCCTTTCATCAATTAGTTTTCTTAAACACTGAAGGGCTTGAGATAAGCCACCAACTTCATCAATTAATCCTTCAGCTACAGTTGCATCTCCAACGAGCACTGTACCTACATCTCGAACCAATTCGCCTGTCTGAAACATTAAATTTCTAAAACGTTTTTCTGAAATTTTCGAATGGGACGTGACAAATTGAACTACTCGATCTTGCATTTTATCTAAATATTCATATGTCTGTGGAACACTAATAACCATTCCAGTCAACCTTAATGGATGAATAGTCATGGTTGCAGTTCCTGCAACAAAAGAATAATCTGTTGCTACTGCAATTGGTACACCAATACTATGGCCTCCTCCTAAAACCAGCGATACTGTAGGTTTAGTCATACTTGCCAACATCTCTGATATAGCTAACCCAGCCTCAATATCACCACCTACCGTATTTAACACCACAAATAATCCTTTAATTTTAGGGTTTTCCTCAATCGCCAACAATTGAGGTAAGATATGCTCATATTTAGTTGTTTTATTTTTAGGTGGTAATACCATATGACCCTCAATCTGTCCAATAATATTTAACATATGAATATCACTCTGCACATCTGTAGGTAAATTGTTTTGACCAAATTTACGCAAAGCTGCCATAGAAGCCTTTCTAAGCCTAATGGGATGTTGTGGAGCATCCTGAGGGTTTGACGGTGGAACAGGCACAGGAGGTTGTTGCTCCTGTGATGGCCCCGGCATTTGGGTAAAATAAGGATTTCCTTTAGGAGGTTGTTGTGGTGCTCTGCGATTATTATACATCTTTTGTTGTTGTTGATCTTCTCTCATCCTCACCTTAATCACTCTCCTTTACTATATAAATATAGTATGGGTGAGGAGAGTGCAAATAATACAAAAAACTTAAAACCCCCGACACATTTCAGTATCGAGGGTTTATCATCAAAGTCGAAATAATAACGAAGTTATTATTTCTTAAGTTTAACGACTTCAGAAGGAGATTTTGCCAGCCACTGAAGTTTTGAAATTATTGTAAGACTTCTACCCCCACCTATAGAGAAGAGGGTCTTCACTCTGGAAACCACCTTCTGAAATGTCGTTAAATTTCCATAATTACTGGTAGAATCATCGGCTTACGTTTAATTTTCTGATATATGAAAGTACTCAAAGAATCGCGAATTGCTGATTTTAAGGTTCCCCAATCAGTAATTCCTTGAGTTTCACACCTTTCTAGTGCACTCTTCACCTTTTCAGTTGCCTCTTTTATCAATTCTTCTGATTCACGAATATATACAAAACCACGGGTTATCATATCTGGCCCTGCAACGATTCTTGCTGTTCCTTTGTCAATAGTCAAAACCACGATTACAATTCCATCTTGGCTTAAGAGTCGACGATCACGAAGAACAATGTTACCTACATCTCCAACTCCGAGTCCATCGATTAATACTTGACCTGCTGGTACACTTCCACTGATTTTAGCATTATCACGGGTTAACTGTAAGACGGAACCTGGCTCTATAATAAAAATATTTTCTGGTGGAATTCCTACTTCTTTAGCTAATTCTGCATGGTGATGAAGATGACGGGACTCTCCATGAACAGGGACAAAATATCTTGGCTTTGTCAAGTTAATCATCAATTTTAACTCTTCTTGACTAGCATGTCCTGAAACATGTACTCCTGAAACTGCATCATAAACTACATGGGCTCCCCTCACAAAGAGTTTGTTAATGGTTTGAGCAACAAATTTTTCATTTCCAGGGATAGCCGATGCTGAAATTATTACTGTATCACCATACTCTATAGTAATCTGACGATGATCTCCACGAGCCATACGAGTTAAAGCAGCCATTGGTTCCCCTTGACTCCCCGTTGTTAATAGACAAATTTGCTCAGCTCTATATCGATGAGTATCTTTTAAATCAACCATCATTCCATCTGGAATATGTAAATAGCCTAAATCACGAGCAATATTCACGTAATTTATCATACTCCGTCCTGTGATAGCAACTTTACGATTATAATTAAAAGCAGCATCGACTACCTGCTGAATCCTATGAATATTAGATGCAAAGGTAGCTACGATAATCCTACCTTCTGCTACTCGAACAGCCTCTTCGATAGATTCACCCACAACCTTCTCTGACAAAGTGACACCTTCTCGTTCCACATTTGTACTATCTGAAAAGAGAGCTAAAACCCCATTATGACCTAATTCAGCCAACTTATAAAAATCAGCAACATGCCCATCCACAGGAGTATGATCAAATTTAAAATCACTTGCATAAACAATTGCTCCGTGAAGGGTATGAATAGCCAAAGCACAAGCATCAGCAATACTATGATTAACCCGAACAAAGTCAACCTTAAAGGAACCAACCATAACTGTTGATCCAGGATTCACAACTCGCAATTTAATTCCTGAAAGCCGATGGTGCTCTTTCAATTTACCCTCAACCAATCCCAGAGTTAAGCGTGTTCCATAAATCGGTACTTTAATTTCACGTAAAACATATGGAAGAGCTCCAATATGATCTTCGTGACCATGAGTTAATACAATTCCTTGAATTCGATCTTTATTTTCAATAAGATACGTAATGTCAGGAATTACATAGTCAATACCTAACAATTCATTCTCTGGAAACATGATTCCTGCATCAATTATCAGGATCTCGTTTCCAATTTCAACAATCATCATATTTTTCCCGATCTCACCCACTCCTCCAAGTGAAATCATTGAGACATTTTTAGATTCGATTTTTGATTTTTTAATCATTTATTTAAAATTACACCTCCTATTTATAAAATTTTTCGTCACCTAACCACATTCTTAATAAATCAAGGCAAAAAAAAACCGTTCACTAACCCGTTATCTCTATTATACTGGATTTACAATTAAAATACAAGCAAGACACCAAAAAAAAGAGTAGATTCATTAAAATGAACTACTCTTAAAACATTTTAATTTGTGAAATCAGGTTTAAAAGAAAATCTTTCTCCTTTTTAGTTGCTTCAATTAGTGGTGGGCGAACAGGGCCAACACTGTGCCCCAACTCATTTAAAAGCAACTTTATAGGAATCGGATTTGAGGTTATGAAAATTCCATGAAAGACAGGCAATAGCCGACCATGAAGAATAGCTGCATTTTTAATATTACCATCCTTAAAATGCCGAATCATCTCTTTGATCTGTTTGCCGATAAGATGAGATGCAACACTCACAATCCCTATTCCTCCAACAGAAAGAATAGGCAAAGTAAGAGAATCATCCCCACTATAAATAGCAAAATCAGGCGATGTTAAGCGCCGAATCTCAGATACTTGATTTAATTTTCCACTAGCTTCCTTGACTGCCACGATATTCTCTATCTCTGCTAATCTGGCAATTGTCTCTGCTTCAATATTTTTTCCCATTCTCCCAGGAACATTATATATCATGACAGGTAAAGTGGTTAGTTCAGCGATCATCTTAAAATGCTGATAGAAGCCTTCTTGAGGAGGTTTATTATAATAAGGGCCAACTATCATCACTCCATCTACACCAATTTTTTCAGCTTCTATGGTTAATTCAATACTGGCCCTGGTATCATTCGTTCCAGTGCCAGCAATAACACAAGTTTCCTCTCCCACTTCTTCTATAATAGCCTGCAAAAGCTTAAGTTTCTCTTCCAATGTTAAAGTCGGCGACTCTCCAGTTGTTCCCAATACCACCAGACCATCTGAACCGTTTTTAACCAAATATTTTGCCAACTTTCTAGCTCTTTCATAATTTACAGATAAATCTTCATTAAAAGGAGTTACCATTGCCGTCAATACTTCACCAAAAATAGCCATCTGGTCATCCCCCTTGAAAATTCATTGCCAAATCTGATCTAACTGAAAAACTCGATGCAATGCTTTAACAGCCCTTTCATGATCCCTCTTCTTGATAAGCAAAGCGATTGTACTCAATGAATCAGTACATTGAAAAATCGGAATGGCTTCACCTATCAGTGCCTCTACAATTTTTGCCATGACTCCTGGGCGTCCTGTCATACCAGATCCAACAGCAGTCACTTTACAATAATCATTAGAAATTTCATATATATAATCCCAACTACTTAAAGCCTTTCGAGTCTCATCAACCCGATCTGCATCTACAACAAATGAAATTGAATCTGGCCTAACATTAATAAAATCCGCGCTAATCTCTTGATCAGCGATTACTTTAAATGCACCCAATCCTGTTGCATTTTCTAATTGTACGCGAGGGATAATTCTAAAATATACAATATTTGTTTTAGAAGCAATCCCAGTAACAGGGCGATCTCCTCTAATCTCAACTCCATCTTCAAAGCCCACTTCATTGATTAAAGTGCCTTCATGATCTGTAAAAGTTGAACGAACTTTTATCGGAATTCTTTCACGTCTGGCAATCTCAGCTGCTCTTGGATGTATTACTTTTGCTCCTTCATAAGCTAATTCGCAAACATCTTTATAAGTCACGTTTTTAAGAGTTTTCGCATTAGGTTCGATTTGAGGATCAGCGGTCATCACTCCATCTACATCTGTAAAGATTTCAATAAATTCTGCTTTTAATGCAGCTCCTAAAGCTGTAGAGGTAGTATCACTTCCTCCACGTCCAAGAGTTGTTATATCTCCATTTTCAGTAATTCCCTGAAAACCCGCAATCACAGGAATCATTCCTGCTTCTAATTCTTTCAAAATACGATCTGGATTCACTCTAACAATCCGTGTCTCTCCAAAGTTTTCATCTGTAATAACACCAGCTTGAGCACCAGTTAAAGCTATTGCCTTTAATCCAGCTATATCCAATTGTTGGGTCATTATTACTGCTGAAATTACTTCACCACATGAGATTAATAGATCCATTTCTCGCGATTTTATATCAAAATTTATCTGTTTAACCATTTCAATTAGAGTATCTGTAGCATATGGCGCACCCTTCCTTCCCATTGCTGAAACCACTATCACTGGTTTATAACCTAGCTCAATAGCTTTCAATATCTTATTTACAGCCAGTTCACGTCCTTTTGAATGGGCTAAAGAAGATCCACCAAATTTTTGGACTATTATCTTCATATATTAATAACACCTCTCTTTTCACAATAAACCTCTCCATAGTAACTCTTCTCCGATCTGTACAGCATTTGTGGTTACTCCTTTACAAATATTGTTAGCAGCAATATTCGATTCAGTATAATCCATAACTTTCCTAATTTCATTAATTATTTTTATATCTTTTTAAGTATATCTGTTTTCATGAAAAATATCAATGTAAGAAAAGTGATTGAAAACAATTGAAAAAGAGTAATTCCTCACTTTAAGAATCGTTTCATTGATTTATCTGAACGTGAGGAACCAATATCGGTTGCAACTGCTTATTGTCTAAAGCAGTCATAATCGTATCTGGGATATATTCAAAATGAGCTACCAAAGATTTTTCTTTTTTATATGGAAGGTCCTGACCATATGGTACCATATAAGTGTTTTGTTTATCATGTAAAATACCAATATTTTTCGCACAAATTCCAAGACCATCATTTGTAGAAATTGCCAACACTACGGGACAGTTATTTCGCCATTGAGCTTTGCAAGCCATCAAAACTGGCCCATCAGTAATCCCATTCGCCAAAGCACTGATCGTATTACCTGTAGCAGGAGCGACCACAACAACATCTAGTAATTTTCCTGGTCCTATCGGTTCAGCTCCGATTATAGTATGAATAATTTTTTCCCTGGTAATTTGCTCTAATATATCTCTCCATTTTTTTGCAGGACCAAATTTGGTATCCCAGGAATATGCATTTTCCGACATAATAGGGAGTAAATCTGCTCCTAAATCAGATAATTTTTTAAGCTGAGGAATCACTTTTTCAAATGTACAAAATGACCCGGTCATACAAACACCAATTTTTTTGCCCCGCAAATCCATCTACGAAACACCTCCAAATTTATCATCCCGCCCAATTCGTTCCTTCAAAATCATCTCTGGTACGATTCGCCCAAGTATTAAGCCAGATGTTTGGGGCGCAACTTTTCCAGGCAATCCTAAAGAAAGCAACGCCCGAATATTAAATTTTTTTGCTACTTCAAAATCGGTCCCTCCAGGAGCTGAAGCAAGATCAATGATCAAAGTATCTCTCCTTAAAAGACGAAGACGATCTTCTGGTAAAACCATAGCTGGCACAGTATTATAAATCAGATCAAATTCAAGTAAACAATCCTCCATTTCATCATAAGTTAATGTATGTATTCCTAAATCCTGAGCTTTAGCAATGGCTTCTTTACTCCGGGTTACTCCATACGTCTCTGACCCCAGTGCCCGCAATCTCCAAGCCAGAGATAATCCACATTTACCTAATCCCATCACCAATGACTTGCAACCATGAATAGTTATCTGAAGTTCCTCCATAGCAACCTGAATCGCTCCTTCTGCTGTAGGAATCGCATTCAAGATTGCTACATCTTCACGTTTCCCAATCAAATGCAATTTCACTCTAGCTTCTTTAGCCCTAGAACGAACTTTAGTGTTAGCCATTCCAATCAAAACAGGAACATTTTTATCTACCAAAGTAAAAAAATTTTCATCCAAATAAATCGGCTCATTAATAAACCTAGCTTTGATCATCCCTTGTGCATCAGTTCCTGACATTGGAGCAACAATTACATCTACATCTTTTATAAGATCTTCTAATTTTAATACCACCTGAACCTGATCGGTAAGGTTTCCTCCAGGATCACCTAAAACCTTTAGCTCGGCACCTTCTTGTAAAAGGCACTCCATCATTACACTTTCCCTCTTATCTCCTCCCAAAATCCCAACACTATACCCTGTCAATCTTTTCATATATTTTCTATGCCCCCTTCACGAATATTACTTCGACAAAGGCGATATTACTACATAATACTATATGTGCAATTTTCATTGACAGTGCCTGTCCAGAAAGGATATTCTCAAAGAAAAAGATGACATGCTATCATTAATGATTAGCCCACAAAAAGTAGTCGCACTCAAATGCCATAGATAGTACTGAATTGGACGATATCAGTACTATCTATGGCATTTGAGTGCGACTAAATACTTTTTGTGAGCTAATCATTTTATATTATAGAAATATAGTCCAACTCTTTTTTCTTGATCTTCAGCTATCACCGCAATCATTGTTCCGTCATAGCTTATCAAAAAGGCAAGTTCTGTAAGGATAGGAGTATTAAACCCAATGATCTGGCTAGTAACCAGATTAGCCAAATGTAAATTACCATCTTTCAAGAAAATAAAACGAAAATGATCTAACCACTGAGGATCTTTTCCATCTGAAAGATATTGACTAGTAAAATCAGTTTTATTAACCATCCCTATCTCCCATTTCTCTTCAAAACCATCCAGATTCTTACGGGATAGATGACGATTATAAATTATTTTTTGATCATCTACTGACCATCTTCCAAAGCCATTCCATGTCATCTTCCACCCATCAGCAGAATGTTCACTAAGTCGGGTTATCACCTTATATTTCTCGTCTCCCGTTCTTAGCCATAAATTTCCTCCAATCTGCCAAAGTGATTCATCACTTTGAGAAGATCTTTCTACTCTAGGTAAAGATAGCCAATTATCTTTCCATTCATCAATAATCTTCCATTCATTATTCATTACTCCATAACTTTTTACATTTCCATCAAAGAACCATATTTTTTCATTCATCCATTGAATTTCTTCTAGTCTTTCTCCTTCCAATAGATATTTTCCAGTTTGTTTTTTAAAAATATGATATAATATCAGTTCTTTTTCTCCCTTATCTGCACACAAATCTACAAAACTGATATAACTACCATCTTCATTCCAAAATGGTTCTCCAATCTTTGAGCCTGAATAAACTATATGTGAGTTTCTACTTTCATCAATCAATGCCACCGTTTGTTCATCTTTTTTAAAGAGTAAAGTCCGGTGTGTAGGTGCCCATTTTAATAGTGAATGATACTCTTTACCAGAGTTCTGATCTAGAAGAAATAAATACTGAATATCATTTACTTCACTCCATCCAGCCCAGTATAGAACATTTTTAGGTTGAAACTGTTTTTGTGGAATTACGGGAACCCAGTTAATATTGCTCCAGACCACCCACATCGGTCCCTTAAAGATAACGCTCAACACATTTTGATCTACATCATAACTGTAGACTCTGGGCCAATGATTTCTAACATCTTGATAGATAAACGTATGTGTTAAAGGGTGATAAACAGGTACTGGTTGGGTGCCTAATCCTGATTGGACAACGACAGAATTATGTTGATCTGGATACCAAATAGCCAGGTTCCAACCTTCCCAATATTGGCTATAAACTAACTGTTTTCCGTCTCCACTCCACGAATAATTTAGTTTTTCTTTCGAATTTACTGTAAAAATTTTAACTCCTGTCTGGATGTGAATTACATTCAATTGAGATGAATTTTCATCCTCCAACTCTTGCTGATCTTGATAAATCAAGTATTTTTCATCAGGAGACCAACCAAACTCTAATTTCCTATCTCCTTCTAAGCTTATCTCAATAAAATGAGTTAGATCATTTTCCTCTAATTTTAAGTGAAACATTTTGATCTTTTCCCCACTTTGATAGCAAAAATAATTCCCATTTGGGCTTAGACTAGCATTAATAAATCTCTCATCTAAAGATAATCTATCATAAACATGATAATTATGACTTTCAACATTTATCATTTTCATCATTGCATTTTCAGAATCTAACAAAAGAATATATTTAGTATTATGTGAAATATACTGATCCTCTTTAAGATTAGTCCAACTTAAATTCCCATCGGGTGTATAAATTTTGACCTTTCGTGAATTATCATCCAAACTCTGAATCAATGCCAATTCTCCCGTCACTAACCAATCAAATATCGCATCCAGATTTCCTTGCCTATCAAAATCAGATTCTATGACCCTTTCTTCCCCAGTTTGCAAATCCTTGACCCAAAGGCTTAAAGAATTAGAATGACCTTGAACTTGATCGTAATTGTTCTGAAGAAAAGCAAGATACCGTCCATCAAGAGAAAACTGATAATATTCACCGATCTCATTTGTAATTAACTGTCTGCTTTCAGTCACAGGATCAAAAACCATAAGCCCATACTGTATCGGATCTGATGCAAAATACGAGATTTGATAAGTCTGGTCAGAGAATGCTTCTGTAGCAAGCGCTAATCCAGACCATATAACTAAATTTAACAAAAGACATATATTAATTAACCAAAAAATAAATCGACTCTTTTTCACCGTTATTCACACCTTTGTATTGGAATTTTATGTATTTCGTACCTGTTTATATAATTCTACTTTAAAGGTGGAATCTCCTTTATATGTTTCGATGTTGATAGGAAATATGTTTTTAATGTTAAAAGAGGTATTGCCGTGAATGGCAATACCTCCGATGAATTCTAATTATCTTTAAATGCGTACTCCAAACTTTCTAAACTAATTAAGCGATCCTGATTTTCTTCAATACCTTTCTCAATTTGATAATCAATCGCCATCTTAAGTATATCCAATACTTTAATGGGATTTACTTCTCTTGTTTCTTGTAATTTTTCAAAAAACCAGTCAATCATTAGTTTTGAATATTTACCTGGTGTTGCTCGTTTGCCCCAGAAAAGATTTAACAAGTCTTCATTTTTAAAAACAAATTGTTCTTCATCCCAATTGTCATCAATAAAAATTTTTTCTTCCATTGTTATTATCTCATACCTTTTCAGTGATTCCTCAAAAGTGGAATCATTATTGCTACTAGCGATAGCATAAATATAATCTTTCAATTCGTTTTTATAACATAAAAAATATTTTTACATTTATATTATCTAAATTATTTTTTCTTAAAAATGAAATACTTTCAAATAAACCTAACAAACCATTTTTATTAGGTAAAAGATAATCCCAAAGAAATTCAAATTCCTGTATCACCAAAATAATTTTACGTTGAATTGGTTTAGATACATCTTTTTTTTGTAAATTAGACAAAAATATTTTTTCAGTTGTAGTTGCTTTTTTTATAATATTAATTAAATCCATATCTTCGGTTTCATCAATATAATTTATACATTTCTCTAATGATTTACCTTTAAGTTCAGAAATCCCTTTAATTTCTTCTGACTCAACAGTGCTTAAAAGATAGAGAAAATATCCAATCCATACCTTTGCCCAATTTTCAGGAACATGATCTTTTAAATAATTTTTTAATTCTTTAATTCTATTACCCATAATATGCAACTTAGGAATGAACAAAAAACCAATTTTTTTACCATTATTTCTATCTATAATTGCACTATATCTACTACTATTTAGCAAAAAATATGTTATCCGGTGTTCTAGTATTTTTTTTCTCCTACGATAAACCACACATTATCCTGATGAACTTTTTCTTCAAGCTCAGTAATAACGTTTTCAATTTGAATACTTTTAATCCTTTTTAAGAAGCTTTTATTTGTATTTAAGTAAAACTTATTTCTCTCTCTATTTTCATCCTCCAAGATAAAATCAGCTAATTCTTTATATTCATCTAAAGCTTCAATTATTGGATATTGATCAGCTGTAGCTATACGTGGATTATATAAAATTGAAATAAACTCCTGCTCTAATTGAAGTTTTTCAAATAATTCCTTTGCTTTCTCAATTCCATCAGGATCTATCCTTGAAAATGCCATTGTTAGATTCTTACATCCATTACCTTTCATCAAATCCACTACCAATTGTAAACCCTGCACGTTTTCTTGATTGGGATATGCAAAGAAAATAATATCATCTGCAACATTCATGAGCGAAAAAGCACCCCAATCATTTAACCCTGTTCTTGAATCGATTAAAACAATATCTAAGTTGAGGTTTTTTTCAAACTCTACAATTAAATCATTTAAATAATCTTTTTGTGAAACAAAATTTGGCTGTAATTGTTTGAGTTTATAGACATACTCAGGTGATAATAATCCTGAAGGTACTACATATAAATTTCCTTTTAAAGTTTCATCAAATTTAATATCTGTAAAAATATCAGATATATCTAACTTCCTATCTTTTGCATCAGTAACCATCATCTGTTCATATAAATAATCTACCAAGCCATATTTTACATCTATTTTTTCTCTGAAAATATCAAAAAGGCTAGGAGCTTCAATATCTAAATCAATCAAAAGGACCTTTTTTCCTTTTTTAGCTAAAAGATAAGCAACTTGAATTAATGCAACTGTCCTTCCAACCCCACCTTTATATGAATAAAAAGATATGACTTTCGAAGAATGTTTCGGGTCTTCACATATTTCATTTGTTTCCTGATTTAAATAATTTAGTGCAGCGTTCTCCCATGTAGGATTTTTAGTCTGCTTTTTTTCTGGTTTCTCAATTTCTAGCATTTCAGCATCTTCAACTGTATAAAAATTCGAAAAACCTCTTCTATAATAATTATCAATATCTTTAAAACATTGTTCTATATATGCTGTCGATTCATTTCTATTTAAAAATTTATCACTTACAATGGTAATATCTACTCTGCCTGAAGGGGTTGTATAAACATCAACCCACTCATAGTCATTTGTCTGAAAGCATTTTTCTAACTTTAGTATAAACTCATTGTATTTTTTAAGTTTATTTCTATAATCATTCATCCCCACCAGACACCTCCTCAATAATGTATTGATGATTCTCGAGCCAATTCCTCAAGGCTATAAAATCTTGAAACCATTTAGTAAATTCATTTTCTGACATATCATCTTCATGGATATATCTTAAGTCTATAAATGTATTCTTATCTTCTCCTAATGGATTATTAATAAAATCAAGTTTATCAGTCATTTCATCAGACATTGTATCATATTGATTTAATTGCTTTAAAGCCTTGACAAAATCATGTTTAGGATTCTTAAGTGTCTTCTTTTCCTTATATATATTACCTGTAACGTTAGATAAATTCATAAGTTCATCCACTGATTCTATATCATACCAGTAATTTAAATCTTTTATTTTCTTAATTTTGTACTTTTTTACAATATAACTCTTAAGCAAACATTCAATTATAATACCCCCTAGATGCATACACATAATTTTTCTGTTTGCTTTTTTTACTGCTTTAAAATCTTCCCATCGAGAATAATATGCTAGTAGATTTTGAGAAGTAATTGATCTTTTGAGTTAAGACCCCCACTTTTATAAGTGGTGGGAATTGTTTTTAATCTTCAGTGGGGATAGAATCCCCTACTGAAGCCCCGATGTTCAGCTTTAGCTGGACGAGTTCACTTTTCATTTCCTCTTTTCACTAATAACTTATATCATCTATTCATTTCTTCTACAAAAAAATTCTACTTCCTCCATGAAATAAACAATATTTTTATTTAATTTATAATATATTCCTTTAATATATTAACCCTTAAATCGACTACCACTATAACACTAAAAAAGGCTATCCAATGAATCACTGGATAGCCTCCAAAAACCTAATATGTCTCTACATCTCTAGCTCCATTTCTCCTAAAAATAGCAGCCACATTATTAATCTTCGTCTGATCACACTCCACAGCAGCTAAAATGCCACCACGTTCCACTTCTGCCTGATAGCGGTCCCCTACATCAGGTGAAATACCCAAATCCACTAGACCTCCAGTAATTCCACCAGCAGCGGCTCCAGCAAGGCCAGAAATAATTGGCCCTAAAGCTAGGATAGGTCCAACACCTGGAATGGTAAATAATCCTGCACCAGCTAATAGACCTGCTACCCCACCAATCGCTCCACCTGCTGTAGTTCCAGTAGATAAGTTTTGCTTATCTTCACTAGTAGCATTATATTGATTATCGTTATCTTTCTCTTTTACCATTTTTACATAGCTGTCATTGGTATTATTATCATCCCCATGGATATATCCTTCTCGAGCAACAATAGAGATTTTTTCCTCATTAACTCCAGTATTACGTAAATCTTGAACCGCTCTCTCTGCCTGTGGGCGATTTGTAAATACACCAATTACTGTTGCCAATTTATGTGACCCCTTTCGCTCTTTTTCCATAGGTTTTACCAACACAACTTTTTTCATTCATCAACTACTACGCAAGTTTATATCGAATTGGTCGGCTGAATCATTAGGCGCATTTAAATCAACAATAATTACCTCTGAACCAATCTTTTTAATCGCTTGCCAAGGAATCACCAAAAATTTCTCATCCTTAAATAGACTAAAAAAATTTCCTCTGTTAGGAACAATAATTGATTCTAACTCTCCACTCTCAGAATGAGCAACCAGATCAGTTTCAGCAACTACCCCTAATCTGCCACCATCATGCATATTTATAATTTCTTTACCTGCCAATTTGCTTAACCTCATCATCTTCACCCTCCACTCTTATATGCTATATCTATATTATATTAAGTAGACAAAAACATATGCTTTAAGTGAAGACTTTTAAAAAAACACTGAAGATTTATCTTTTGAGTTAAGACCCCCACTTCTATAAGTGGGGGGAATTGTTTTTAATCTTCAGTGGGGGTAGAATCCCCTACTGAAGCCCCGATGTTCAGCTTTAGCTGGACGAGTTCACTTCTTCTTTTTAGATCTATCTTTCCCATGTTTACGAACTTGTGCTGGCTTCTGTTCAGGAATTAAAGCATTTTTCCCACTCCCAATCAAGTCCTCACGTCCAGCATTAATGAGAGCTTTTTTAACCAATTCATAATTTTTTGGATCTCTAAACTGCAACAATGCCCTCTGAGCTTGTTTCTCCTCTGGTGTTCTAGCCACAAAAACCTTCTTACCTGTCAAAGGATCAATACCCGTATAATACATACATGTTGCTAATGTCATAGGAGTTGGTGTGAAATCCTGAACCTGCTCAGGATTATATTTTAAATCACGGATATGTTCAGCTAGTTTAATCATCTCATCTAAACTACACCCTGGATGACTGGAAATGAAATAAGGTACTAAGTATTGTTTTTTATCCAATTGTTCATTAATCTCTCCATATTTTTTCCTAAATCTATTATACACATCAAAAGATGGTTTACGCATAGTATGAAGCACTTCAGAACTTACGTGCTCTGGAGCAATCTTTAACTGACCACTTACATGATGTTCGCAAAATTCTTTCAAAAAATCATTCTCATTGTCTGCCATCATAAGATCATATCTTATCCCAGAACGGACAAAAACATGCTTCACCCCAGGTATTCGCCGAATCAAACGCAGTAAATCTATATACTCTTGATGACTTTTTTCAAGATTACCACATGGTGAAGGATAAAGACAAGAACGTTTTCCACAGTGACCTTCTTCTCCTCGTCCACACTTTGTTTGGTACATGTTAGCTGTTGGCCCGCCTACATCATGGATTACCCCTTTAAAATCAGGTAATTGGGTTAATAATTTTACTTCACTTAATATCGATTCTTTGCTACGACTTTGGATTATTTTACCTTGATGCTGCACCAAAGCACAAAAAGCACAAGCTCCATAACATCCACGATGGGTTACAATACTAAATTTTATCTCTTTTAATGCTGGAACTCCACCATCTTTCTCATAAATCGGATGATAATTTCGAGTATAAGAAAGTCCATAAATACGATCAAGTTCATCAGTCGATAAAGGTTTAGCTGGTGGATTCTGAATCACAAATCGATCACCATGTTTTTGAACAATTGAGCGACCATGAAATGGATCTTGTTCTTGATATTGAAGTTTGAATGCTAAAGCATACTTGGCTTTATCAATTTTTACTTTATCATAAGAAGCAATCCTGACATAATCCCCTAATGAATCAAGGGACTGAACCAAAGCTACAGTTCCATCAATATAATTTAAATATTCAATGGGAATTCCACTATCCAAACTCTCGGCAATTTCAATAATCTGTTTTTCCCCCATACCAGAGACGAGCAAATCTGCCCTACTATCTACAAGGATTGACCTTCGCACCTGATCCTGCCAATAGTCGTAATGAGCAAACCGTCGAAGACTTGCTTCTAAGCCTCCAATAACAATTGGAACATCGCCAAATGCCTCTCTTACACGGTTGGCATAAACAATAAGAGCCCGGTCAGGACGCATACCACTTTTCCCACCTGGTGAATACATATCCGTTTTTCGACGACGTTTCGCTGCTGTATAATGATTAACCATTGAATCTAAATTTCCACTTGCAATTCCCACAAAAAGCCGGGGAGGTTTGTCACCAAAAACTTTAAAATCATCTGTATTTCGCCAATTTGGTTGCGAGATAATTCCTACCTTGTAGCCATGTGCCTCTAACCATCGTCCAAGCAAAGATATCCCAAAAGAAGGATGATCCACATACGCATCACCTGAAATCAACAAAATATCTAATTGATCCCATCCTCTATTATGCATGTCATCTGCATCAATAGGCAAAAAATCTTCCCTCTTTAAATTCATCATCATATTTTCAACTCCCTACCGGTCTCTTACCTACTTAGTTATACCCCACAAACACGATTTTATAACCTAATTTTTTCCTGTTGAACCAAAACCACCTGCACCACGTTCTGTATTATCCAATTCTTCAACCAAAATTACATCTGCTCGAGTAACAGGCATTATCACCAACTGAGCAATTCGCTCACCAGGTTGAATTGTGTATGGTTCTAATCCATTGTTCTGCACAGGACATAAAATTTCACCTGTATAATCACTATCAATCACCCCAACACAATTTACGAGATTAATCCCATGTTTACTTGCTAAACCACTTCTGGGAAAAATAAATCCACCATATTCAGATGATGGAATCTGGATAGCGATCCCGGTAGGAATTTTTCGAATTTCTCCAAGTTTTATTGTGACCGATTCATCAATACAAGCCGCTAAATCCATTCCAGCAGAACCTTTAGTTTTATATTGAGGTACTTTTATCTCCTTACCAATTTTGTCCGATAACTTCTTAATCTTAAGTTGCATTATACTCCCCCTTCTTTTACCATAAAGTCGAGATAATAACTACGTTATTATCTCTTAAGTTTAACAAGATAATTTACCCCCCACTTATAGAAGATGGGAGATTTTAGCCTTCCGAAAATGTTGTTAAAAGAAAAAGAGTGGCACCGAAAAAATCTGACCCTCTTTTCTATACAGAAGATAAGAATATTATAGCACATCTCAATAATCAGCGTCAAACATCACTCCCAAAGATACCAACCTTTAATCGGTTTCCTTCAACCCAAACACGGATTAAAATTGGATAGTTCAAGGAATTTATAAACTTAAAATCTAAATAATCATAAGCAACAGTAGCATCTTTCCCAGGAGGAACATAATTCACCTTTTTAGAATGGCTATGCCGTTCGATAATTTTTAATTGAGCTTTCAATGCAGCATTATATAGAGTAGAAGAAAGCTGACATATTCCACCGCCATAACCAGGTACTAGCTCATTATCAACAATGATAGGAGCTCTAAGAAAACCACGTTCTTTTACAGGTGATCCCACAGATTGATTAAAGGAGAAAACCTCTTCTGGCAAGATTAAAGTAAAATTGATCAATTTTCCTGCCAGTTCGATATTATGGTATCTATCCTTTGTTCCACCAATAAAAGTATCAAAAACTCCTAATGAACGAGTTACTGATAAAATCTCTTTTGAAGTTAATGATGGAGTTATAAATACAAAAACAGGGTCAATTATATCTCCCTCTTTTGCAGATTCAAGCCTGGCCATCGTTGCTGGCAGATCTAGAATCTTCCCCCACTTTTCTTGAGTTATGACTCCATTGTGGCTCAAACTAGCAGATTCTGGCCAACAGACTAAATTTAATCCTTCTTTTAAAAGTAAATTTCGCACCTCTTGTGGATAATATCCACTTATATTTATATTTCCAATCTGTACTCCTTTAGGAATTCCATAATATAAACGATTATACTGTTTTATTGTAGACGTTAAAAAAGGTAAAATAAAAATTAATACAGCTAAAATACATATGATGAGAAACCAGATATGCTTACGCAAACGAAAAAAAAACTACTCTCAAATAACGATATAAATTTATTAGTTTTCATCTTGCTCACCAGACTTTACTGGTTGAAGTAATTTAGAAACAGTTACTAACTGATACCCCTTAACCTGCAAATTATCAATCATCTTAGGCAACGCCTGGACTGTCTGTTCAATAGGATGCATCAAAACAATCCCGCCATTCGATGCCTTCCTCATCACTCGATTAATAATAACCTGAGGTGAAGGTCTCTGCCAATCAATCGTATCAGCTGACCACCTTATTAGTTTATATCCTAGTTCATTAGCTACCTCTACCAATGACTTATTATAATCTCCTGAAGGCGGGGCATAAAGGTTTGTTTGAATGCCTAAAATATTAAAAATAACTTCTTCATTTTTTTTTATATGTTGAACCATCCCAATATAAGTAAGTTTAGTTGGATCAACATGAGAATATCCATGAAGCCCAATCTCATGACCACTCTTATGAATTCGCCTAACAAGATCAGGAAATTTTTCTACCCATTTTCCAGTTATAAAAAAAGTCGCTTTTACATTTTTTTGTTGTAAAATTTCTAACATCAGTGGAATATACTCTTCTCCCCAATCTACATTGATTGTTAAACTCATATTTGGTACTTTTGGATCTCCATGATAATAAGGTGCTATTCCACTTACAGGGACATTTACAATACTCAAAATATCTGTGTACCAAAAAAGCCCCATCACCAAAAGGGCAGCCAATGTCCAGTAATAGCTTTTCTTAAGCTGAATAACAAAAACTTTCATTAGGACTCCTCCTTTAGACGAGAAATCCTTTTTTGAATACCAGAATGGCTTTCAATATAGTAATTGTCCTCATATACAAGTATAGATAATGGAACAATCTTATAACCCATCTCAATTAATCTTGGAATAATAATCTTTAAAGCTTCTGCTGTTTGATTACCATTATTATGCATTAGCACAATCTCTCCTGGACCAGCCCGATCCAAAACCCGTTTAACCATAAAATGAACTCCAGGATCTTTCCAATCCAAGGAATCAATACTCCACTGAATCACCTGATAATTTTCTTCTTCACAAACCTGAATCACCTTATTATTATATTCCCCAAAAGGTGGTCTAAAAAAACGGGGCCATTTACCCGTCAATTCCTGAATCAAATAAGAGGTCTTATCCAACTCTTCTTTTAATTGCGATGAAGTCAAGGAATTTGAGTGGGGATGAGTATAACTATGATTTCCAATCTCATGTCCTCGTTTTGCTATCTCTTTCGCCATAGCAGGATACTTCTCTAACCATGGCCCTCCGAAGAAAAAGGTGATCTTTATTTTATTTTTATCTAAAATATTTAGAATCTCTGGTGTTTTCTCTGCACCCCAAAATCCATCAATAGTAATAGCAATTCTTTTCTCAGTTGTATCTACCTTGTAAATTGGAACTAATCGTTTAGCAATAACACTCAATATTCTCTCTCCAACATCATCAATAAACATTCCTAAAAAAAAGGTTAAAACCAAAACTAAACAAGTAATAATCACTGCACTTCGCCTTGAAGTGATGAATACACTCATTTTAATATCCCTCCTCCCAAATTCATTATCTATTTCAGTAGATGAATCTGTATAACAGACTTATTCATTTTCATGGAAAAATATGCTTAACAAAAAAGTCTCATAATATTCATTTTACTTAAATATATATATAGTATGATTGCAAAGGGGGGAAGCTTAGTGCAGATTGTTTGTACCAGAAAAAAGCAATTATTTCTTTGTTTTATCGCAGCACTTCTTTTTTTAGTTGGAATTTCTCTCGCTTCGAACATTCCCAAACTGATTTCTTGTTTTTCCAACGTGAAAAAAGTTGTAGTAATTGATGCAGGACACGGTTCCATTGATCCTGGAGCCCATTACAACGGAATAAAAGAAAAAACCATTAATTTAGAAGTTGCCTTTCAACTAAAAAAATTATTAGAAGAATCTAATATCAAAGTTGTTATGACAAGAGAAGATGATTCATTATATAACAATAGCCGCCGCGAAGATATTATCTATCGTGCTCGCAAAGCTAATGAAGTTAAAGCTGACGTCTTCATCAGTATTCATGTTAATAAATTTCCCTCTCCAAAGCCATATGGCGGTCAAGTTTATTATTATGAAGGCAAAGAAGCAAAACTTTTATCAGAAAAAATTCAAGAACAATTAAAAAAAATACAACCAGACAATTACCGTTCTATAGATAAAGGTAACTATTATGTCTTAAAAAAAACCAAATGTCCAGCTGTCCTTGTTGAGATAGGTTTCATTTCAAATCCAATTGATCGAAAACGAATCACTAATCCAACAGAACAAAAAAAGATTGCAATAGCAATTCGTGATGGTCTAACCACCTTCTTTCATGAACAATTTACATCAAAGAATCAATTAGACGATAACGTATTGATGAATCATAAAACTCTTCAACAGGAATGTGTATTAAATGATGGTTTAAATCTATACTTCGCTGAGATAACTCAGCAAAGTATAGATTTAATCCCTATCCATATCCCACTCCCCCGTGAAAAAATTTTGACTGTTACTGGAACAGATCATTTATCTTTTCTTGAACGTACCGCAGTTGAAACGATTACTAAACTAATCGAAGGACCTGAAGATAAAAATCTCATTTCTATTATTCCAAAAGAGACTAAACTTCTCTCAATAAGAGTTCAAAATGGATTAGCGACATTAAATTTTGATCAAAATTTAAATAAACAGCATTGGGGTGGCGCAGAAGCTGAAAAACTTACAGTAGAATCTATCGTTAAAACACTAACAAATCTACCAGGAATCGATCAAGTACAAATACTTATCGAAGGCCATAAAGGTGAAACCATCGCAGGACATATTATCTTTGATAAACCATTAACAAAAGAAATGTTTCAGTGAATAATAAAAAGATGGCAAAAAACATTGGATATCCAATGTTTTTTGCCATCTTTTTTATGTATAACACAAATTCATAATCGAAAGTTTCGGTATCCTCAAACTAAAGATTGAATACTTCTACCCGGTTTTTCATTCTTTTTTTAGCCTTATAAAGTGCTGTATCGGCACGTTTGATCAAAAACTCGATACTTTCTCCATCATCAGGAAAAGTAGCCAGTCCAATTGATACTGTTAGTTTTCCATCTGGTTGAATTTGTTCCCCTGGAAACTGATGCATTTCAATCAATTTCCGCAGACGTTCAGCAACAGCAAAACCAGTCTCCTTATCCGCTTCTACCAAAACAATGAGGAATTGTGCATCTGTATACCTTACAATAAAGTCTCCCTCACGAAGATGTCTTTTCATCAAATAACCGAATTGCTGTAATACTTGATCACCACTGTCAAAGCCATTCATTTTATTAAAATGATCAAAATCATCAAAATCAAGCAAAAGTAATGAATAAATTAAGTTTTCCTCCATCGCTTTTACAAGAGCTTTTTTCAAATGGTCATTAAAAAATTTTCGGTTATAAGCAGAGGTAAGACTGTCGATGTAAACCCGATCCATAATATTTAAAAGAACCTTTGGTTTCTCCCTACTCATCGCACATCTACCGCCTTCCTAAAATATTCTATCCACTCACTTGATATTATATCATTTTTTTACAGAACAGTAAAGCAAATATGAAGCATATTTTATTTTTTTTATACATTTACATAAAGTTAAATGATTTTTCATCATAGGGCAATTTAAAAATAGAATTGTTCTCAAATTGCCTTAAAAGGTTAAAGCCATACAATAACTACATATTACATCTTAAATTTATCTTTTGAGTTAAGACCCCCACTTCTATAAGTGATGGGAATTGTTTTTAATCTTCAGTGGGGGTAGAATCCCCTACTGAAGCCCCAATGTTCAGCTTTAGCTGGACGAGTTCACTTGATTACTTTGCAAAAACATGCCCCCCGATAGTAACAGTTTTTTGTTTACGATTAAACCACCAAGCGTTAGGAGCATATTTAGGATTTATAAAGTACAAAGCTCCTAATGTTGGATCACTGCCATTTAATGCTTCCCTTGCTGCCTTATAAGCAGATGATGAAGGCTTAAGATTTATTTGTCCATTACTAACAGCTTCAAATTGAGATTTTTGCAAAATCACCTTCTCAATTGTATTTGAAAAACGGGAACTAATAACACGATTTAAGATTACAGCTCCAACTGCAACTTTTCCTAAATAAGGCTCACCTCGGGATTCACCATGAATTACTCGAGCCAACAAATTTAACTCATAATCTGAAATTGTTCTAGATAAAATCTGCTTAGCTGTCAATCCCTTAGTTGGCAAAATAATCTCCTGACCAATTCGAATTGCGGAATTATCTAAATTATTTAAAGCCTTGATTACCGAAACAGTAGTACTAAATTCCTGAGCCAGATCATATAAATTATCTCCTCTTTGAATATGATATACGATGCGTGCACTAGTCGGAATATTAACTTTTATCTTTTCTTTGGCAATTCGAACAGAGTATTCTCCCCAATCCATCAGTTTAAATTCTAATCCTGTAGAAGAAAAAAGAGTCGCCTCTGGAAGATTCACTTCCTCAAAAAAAGATTGATCACCAAAAGGGATTCTTATTTCTTTTCCCGGATATAAAACAGTTTTGTCTGTTAAATCATTTGCTTTTTTTATCACCGAAACCTTTATATTATATTTTTTAGCAATAAAAGTAAGATTGTCGCCTTCTTGAATTGTGTAAACCAGACGGAATACCGGTTCATTTTTAGCTACAACATGTGATACATTTATAAAAAGGATACTTAAAATTAACACTGTAAAAATTATCTGGACTCTATAACCCTTCATTACACACCCCCATAAAATTCAATTACCCTATAATATAAAATCTTCAACTTTTTTGATCAATTGATCAAAAGTATTTATATAAATCCCTGTATTTTCAGGTAAAGATTTTAAAAAGATTTTACCATACGATTTAACATAAATTCGTGGATCAAAAACTACGACTACACCTCGATCATCTTTAGAACGAACCAAGCGTCCAAATCCTTGTTTAAATTTTATCACTGCATTTGGTAACATAAAGTGAATAAAAGGATTTTTGCCTTCTCGCTCCATCTTCTCAACCCTTGCTTCCACAATCGGTTCTGAGGGAACCTGGAAGGGTAATTTCATAATCACTACACAAGAAAGATCGTCCCCTGGAATATCTATTCCTTCCCAAAAACTAGATGTTCCAAAGATAACCCCGCATTCTCCACCCTTAAAGTTTTGAATAATCTTTTGACGCGAACTTTCCCCTTGTTTAAAAATCTGAATTCCTTGTTCCAATAAAGGCATTTTCAATGCTTGATAAAAAAAGTTTAGCATTCGATATGATGTGAAGAGAACCAAGCTCCTCCCCCTCATGACTTTTAAAAGTTCCAAAAGATGTCCTTGTACTTCTTTTGAATAGCTTGTCATATTGGGTGATGAAATATCTTTTGCTATAGCTACCATGGCTTGTTCCTGATAATTAAAAGGTGAACCAACGATTAAATCATCTACCCGCTCATGAGCTAGACCCAAACTCTCACTTAGGTATTTAAAATTCCCGTGTACTGTTAAAGTCGCAGAAGTAAAAATAACTGTATCCAAAGCATCTACCACATGTTCATTAATCTCTCCAGCAATCTCTAATGGAGCTGCCTGTAAAGTACAATAGAGTTCATTTTTTTTACGATAAGACACTTCCAACCAATATACAAAATTCTCATCCTCTATATTGACAATAAATTCGATTGTTCTCCAAACTCTTTGAAGTTGAGTAATCCTGCCTTCTAATTCAATCAAAAGACTTTCATAATCTGGTACTTCTTCAGAAAGAAATTGATCCATCTCCAAATACAATAATCTCATTTTACGTCCAAGTTGGTTTAAGGCATTCATCAAATCCTCACCTGCTGAACAAACTTCATCTTGCCACTCAGAATTACAAGTTGTACTTTTCGTCAAACGCAGTTTGTTTTCACCAGTATTTTTCTCACTACTTTGATACATTGAAAAAAATTCAGCAACTTGATTAAAAAAATGATGTCCAAAATCTCGAACTTTCAAAAAAGCAGGAACTATCTCTATATCAATTAACCTGAGAGCCTCATATTTCAAATCATTGCTTAATGTCGCTTTAGTCAATGCTCCACGAATCCCTAATAACAAACCCTGTTGATGCCTCGTATCTTTCGTATTATAAATAAATTGAAGTAGACGTAAAAAACTATATCTGGTCAATTGATAACCCAAATACTCTGTAGCCACATGTTCAATATTATGAGCTTCATCTAAAACTAAATGCTTATATTTAGGTAAAACAGCCATTTCACCATCACCTCGCTCTTTTCGGACTCCTAAATCCGCGAAAAGCAAATGATGGTTCACAATCAACAGATCAGCTCCTGCTGCCTCTCTTCTAGCACAATGAAGAAAACATCCCCGAAAATGAGGACATTTACTTCTCAAACAGGTTTCTGCTTCCGATGATATCTTTTCCCATAAATCATTTGGTGGTTGAAAGGAAAATTCACTTTTTGAACCAACATTTTCTTTAAAAACCAAATGATTAATCTGAGTCATGACCTCAAGTTCCTCGTCACCCAATTCTTCATGACCCTGATTTAAATAATTTAACTTTCTAAGACAGATATAATTACGTCTACCTTTAACCAAAACACTTTTAAACTCCCTTGACAACAAAGGAGTCAACGTTCTCTCTAAAAGAGGGATATCTTTAAAAAATAGTTGTTCCTGAAGATTAATCGTATTAGTTGAAACCACCACTTTTTCGCCGTTGTTTACTGCCCACTGAACAGCAGGAACTAAATATGCCATTGACTTACCTGTACCTGTTCCAGCTTCTGCCATAAGATGACGACGATTATTAAAGCTATATACAATCGATTTAACCAGATCAATTTGCTGAGAACGATATTCATATTTTTCTAATCCACAGCTTAACGCTCCATCATTATCAAAAAACTGTATAATATCACTGGTTTTCAACCTGTTTCGGTCCTTTGGTATATATGGTTCTACAACCATATATCCTTCTGATACTTGATTATTAATAATTAAAAATCCTGCCCCGCGACTCCCAACCTTAGAAGCTACTCTTAAATCTGCATCAGAAGGAATTAACCGACCAGATGGATGGTTATGAATGAAAACCGTGGCCGGCTTTAAAGTATTAATAATAGCAGGTGCTGCTGTGGAATGACCTCGCGCTAAAATCTCTATTTGGTCAATCATACCAGTCTCAGAATTGATGAAACCCTTAGAGACCACTTCCTGACCTTTTGCATCTGTAATTTCCTTTTTCAGCTTTTCAATTGCTTCAAAACATATCAAATCATCTAAAAACACCAAATTTCCACTCCCATCTTTCGAAGAGGATTATTATAGAGCAAGCTCTCTCATCTTTGCTAAATTTATTATAAAATCTCCTTCGTCATTTTCTGGTGTCTCAAGAATAAATGGAATATCATATTTAACTATTAAAGGATGATTTATAATTGCCCTAAAACCTGTCTCACCAAGAATTCCCTTTCCAATATGCTCATGCCTATCTAGATTAGAGCCTAATTCACCTCTAGCATCATTGGCATGGATCACTTTCAATCTTTCAATTCCAATCACCTTATTGAAAAAAGTAAAAACTTGATCCACAGATTCCAATTCGATCTTGATCCTTAATAAGCTCCATCAATTCTTTTAATTCTTCAAAAGTTCTGCCAATTTCGGTACCTGTCCCAGTTCTTTCGCTCGACCAAGAGCTTTATCAATTCCTCCAGCAATGGAAACATGAGCACCTATCCGCATCCAACTCACTCCTCTTATTTTTAGCAAAATTATCTAACTATATGCTATTTTACCCAATAAGAATATTTACATTCTTTAATAAATTTCTAGATCAAATTCGCTTATCCTTTTTTTTATCTTTAATAATTTTAGGAAAAAAAACGCTCCAATAATCAAAAATTTAATTAGCTAAAAATCTAATCCATTCTGTTAATTTCTTTAACACCCTCTGTATTGACCAAGGAATCATTTCCTGCATACACCAAAAGCCAATCCCAGTAATCCTCCCAAACTCATGATAGCTCAATCTCTTTTCCTCTTATAAAAAAAATCTACTTTTTTTGACATTATATTTCTTATATTTGCCATAAGAGTCTAAAATCCCTGCTTGATGAAAATTATAAAATGATTCGCTCAAAAAAATTCAAAATAAAAAGACACCTCTTGGTGCCTTCTATAAATTCTTATTTATCTTCAGTAGCTTTTTCTTCTTTTGGAGCATATGGATCTTCAATTCCCATTTCCTCAAGAGCATCTTTACGAGATAAATTAATTCTACCCTGATCATCTATAGCGACAACTTTCACCCACATTTCATCGCCTACTTTTACAATATCTTCAACATTTTTTACATGATGTTTAGCAAGTTTAGAAATATGGCATAATCCTTCCTGACCTGGTACAATCTCAATAAAAGCACCAAAATTCATAGCCTTTTTAACCTTACCCAAATAAAGATCTCCAACAACCACATCTCTTGTAAGGTTATAAATAATTTCACGAGCAGTTTCTCCGTCTTCTTGATTAGTCGACAGAATAAATACACTACCATCATCTTCAATATCAATCTTAACTCCTGTTTCTTCAACAATCTTTTTGATCATCTTACCACCAGGGCCAATTACATAACGAATCTTCTCTGGATCAATCTTCAGTGTAATCATACTTGGCGCATATGGAGAAAGTTCTGAACGTGGTTCACTTATCGCTTTTAGCATCTCACCTAAGATAAATAAGCGTCCAATCTTAGCTTGCTCTAAAGCAATTGCCAAAACCTCTCTAGATACTCCTGCAATCTTAATATCCATCTGAAGAGCAGTGATGCCCTCTTGAGTACCAGCAACTTTAAAGTCCATATCACCATAATGATCTTCTGCACCTTGAATATCTGATAACACAACGAATTGTTCACCATCACCCATAAGTCCCATAGCAATACCTGCAACAGGTGCTTTAATTGGTACACCACCATCCATCAAAGCCAGAATACTTCCACAAATACTCGCTTGAGAAGAAGAACCATTTGACTCCAATACTTCAGAAACAAGACGAATTGTATAAGGAAATTCTTCATGAGTAGGGATTACAGGTTCAATCGCTCTCTCGCCTAAAGCACCATGACCTATCTCACGCCGACCTGGAGAACGAATTGGTCTTACCTCTCCTACACTATAAGGTGGGAAGTTATAATGATGCATAAATCGCTTAGTCTCTTCTTCACCTAATCCAAAGAGAATCTGCTCATCACTAGCTGCTCCTAATGTTACTACTGAAAGCGCCTGAGTTTGTCCACGTGTAAAAAGGCCTGAACCATGCACTCGAGGTAATAAACCTACTTCGCAAGAAATTGGACGAATCTCATCAGTTTTTCTTCCATCTGGTCTAATCTTTTCAACCAAGATAAGCTTCCGTATAATCTCTTCAACCATATTATTTAGAACCTTTTTGACATCTTTCAACTTTTTATGTGTATCTTGCAAATTCTCAGCAGTAAACTGATCTTCATAAGATATCACAACACCATCAATAATCGCACTTACTGCAGTATTTCTCTCTTGTTTTTCAGGAATCCGTAAAGCTTGATTTAATCGTTCATAAGCCTTTTCGCGGATATCTTCCTCAAGAGCTTCATCTATTACTTTTACTTCAAATTCAATCTTTGGTTTGCCAGCTTCAGCTTGCATTTTTTCCTGCTCAGCAACAATCTTTTTAATCTCCTCATGACCAAACATTATCGCACCCAGCATTTGTTCTTCAGAAACTACTTTCGCTCCTGCTTCAACCATCATTACAGCATCTTTTGTTCCAGCTACAATTAAATTGATTAAGCTTCGTTCCTTAAGTTCAGTCTTTGGATTTACTACAAATTCACCATCCACTAAACCAACGCGAACTCCACCAATTGGCCCATCAAAAGGAATATCAGAAAGCATCAAGGCCATCGAAGCACCATTCATTGCCAAAATTTCAGGATCGTAATCTGAATCTACTGATAATACTGTCGCAATAACTTGTACATCATGACGGAATCCTTCTGGAAAAAGTGGGCGAAGTGGACGATCAATCAAACGAGCCGCGAGAGTCGCTGCATCACGAGGACGTCCTTCCCGACGCATAATACTTCCTGGAATTTTACCTATAGCATATTCTCGTTCTTCATAATTAACCATTAATGGAAAATAACTTATTCCTTCACGCGGTTCAGACATTGCAGCAGTTACTAATACTACAGTTCCACCGCTCCGAACCAATACAGATGCATTAGCTTGCTTTGCCAGTTTACCACTTTCAACCGTGATTTGGTCTTCAGCAAACATAAATTGCCATTGGCGCATATAGTTGTTACCCCCTTCACTTTTTGTGTATCATTTTTTCTATGATTAGTATACCCTACGATTGTGCGTACATAATCAAATTCATACATATTTACTGGATGTTATAATCCAATATGTACCTTTTTAAAAGAATTAAAATTAAAATTAAGAGCGGGCTACTACCCGCTCTTATTTTGACATATTAACCTCTAATTCCCAGCGTAGAAATAATCGTACGGTATCTAGTAACATCATTGTTTTTTAAGTACCGTAAAAGTCCCTTACGCTTACCTACCATCTTCAAAAGACCTCTCCGGGAATGATGGTCCTTTTTGTGTTCTTTTAAATGTTCAGTAAGAAGCTTAATTCGCGTTGTTAAAATAGCGATCTGTACCTCAGGAGAACCAGTATCACCCTCAGACAATTGAAACTCAGCGATGATTTCATTTTTTCTTTCTGTACTTAACATTCCCATTTCACCTCCTCATTTTAGAATCCCCATGTCCCAAGAAAAACGTCGGAGTTTCGTTATTCCTAGATCAATGGTTCAATATAGTCGATGTAATAACTACGCTATTACATCTTAAGTTTAACAACTTTCGGAAGGAAAATTTTCCCCTTCAAGAAGTGGACTCCAACCAAAAGGTAATTCTAAATAGATAATTTAACCCCACTTCCAAGAGCTAAGAGCCCTATGCCTTCCGAAAATGTTGCTAAATTTAAAACTTACCTATCACAGTTATGATAAGACGGCCTGTATCTAAATCTTTAGCCACAATATCAAATAACCGACCATCTCTGGAAATGAAACCTCTAAAACGTGTAGCTATAGGAATTCGACCCGGTAAAACTTTAGCAGCTCTGATTACATCATTAAGGCAAATTCCTTGTTGACGATTTTCAGCCAATCGCTGCTTAACATGCTTAGTAATAATTACTTTCATAAAACTAGAGAAACTCCTTTATATTTGAGCTAAACTCCTCTGATTGCTGCAATATTACATACAAAGCATCTTTAAAAGCCATTGCCTCATAATCTGCTTGACCAGCTTGACGATAATAAAATTTAAGCTCTTCTAGCAATTCTTGAAACTCTTGGCTTAGACAAATTTGAGATACTATTGCAACCATCTGCCGTAACTCACGATCAGACATCCTCTGTAAGGAAATCATTAAGCTACACCCCTAACGTCCATTTCCTATAATATTTTAACACAAAAGCTAACCAGTGTAAACCCTTATTACCTCAATATCTATCATTATTCGAATAAAATTTATCAAACAAAGTTTGTACACAAAATTTGGCGAGCTTTTTTAACATCATCTTTAATTTGCCCAACTAATTCATTAATTGAATCAAATAAACGTTCAGTTCGAATCATTAAAATTAACTCAACCTCTAAAAACTTATCATATAAATCATTCGAAAAATCCATAATATGAATTTCAATAGAGAGTTCATTTTTGTTAAATGTAGGCCGAAATCCAATATTAGCAACAGCAGGATATCTTTCTCCATCCATTTCAATATACACTGCATAGACACCGTATTTAGGAATAACAAAATCATCAACTAAGGTCACATTGGCTGTAGGAAAACCTAATTGACGACCTCGACCATCTCCATGAGTTACTTTACCTGCTAATGTATAAGGTCTACCTAGGTAAACAGGTAACTTCTCAACTTGCCCATTGATAATTAAGTTACGAATTAAGGTACTCCTTACTTCAACATCATTAATAGATATTGTTTCGAAAGCAGTAACCGAAAAGCCAAACTCCTGGCCTAACTCCTTCATCCTCTCCACGTTTCCCATACTATCTCGCCCAAACCGATAATCTTCTCCCACTATAACACCTTTTACATTCAAATATTTAACCAAATAATTTTTTACAAATGAATGAAACTCCGTTGATGCAAATTCTTTTGTAAAATCTTTAACAATCAATCTATCTACACCAAGTTCAGAAATAATTTTCTTTTTCTGAAAAAGAGTAGTAATCACTCCTGGAGATCGTTCTGGTTTTATTATTTTTAAAGGATGAGGATAAAAAGTAAATACACCACTTAAAAAATCTAAAGCCTCTGCCTGACGGACGGTTTCTTTTATTAAAACACGATGACCACAATGAACCCCATCAAAAGACCCCAAAGCCACCACCATTGGTTTACCATAATTATTCAAAATATCTTGATTTGTAATCAACTGCATTTTGTACACCTCTCAGGCAAAAACTTTCAATGGTTTAACAATTAGATTTTCAATATCTATCACTTTCGAAATAGATATAAAATCTTTTAAACCATAGACCCTAACCAAATCTCCCTGCTTTATTTCAAGTGGTATCTCCAGATAATCTCTTTTTTGCAAACTAACACCATTCACTGCTTTTTTCATTGCTTGATCTTTAATTAAAATTTTTGGCATTGAACGAATTCCGCAATCTATAGGTAAAATAATATCTGATATTTTACCTGCCTCGCAAATATCTTGTAGTTCATCAAGTGTCACACTTTCTTCTAATGCAAATAGACCTGTACTAGTTCGCACCAAATAAGAAAGGTGTGCCCCACACCCCAACACTTGCCCTATATCATGAGCAAGTGTTCGAATATAGGTTCCTTTTGAACACTCCACATCAATCATAAAACGAGGCTCAGAATGGGTATCTAGATCAACTTTAAGGAGATTGAGAGCATAAATCTCCACATTTCGAGGTTTCCGCTCAACCTCAATCCCCTTTCTAGCTAGTTCATAAAGTCTTTTACCCTTATGTTTAACCGCTGAAACCATAGGTGGAATTTGTTGAACTTTACCAACAAATTGATCTAAAACTTGTTGTAACTCAATCACATCTATTTTTCCAACTTCAACTCTTCTGGTCACAACACCTGCTGCATCAAGAGTGTCTGTCTCAATACCTAAAGTTATTTCACCCCTATAGAACTTATGATCTTCCATCAAAAATTCTACCATCCGAGTTGCCTTTCCAAGACAGATAGGCAATACCCCAACAGCATCAGGATCTAAAGTCCCTGTATGGCCAACTTTTTTCATTTTACAGAGTCTCTTTACTTTGGAGACTACATCAAAAGATGTCATGCCTGGGGATTTAAGAATATTTAAAATCCCATCCATAGTTTTTTATCACTCCAGATATTCTGCAATCTTTTTTAATATCTTATCAGGAAGGCTCTCTATATCTCCTTCAAACGACGCTCCAGACGCCCTTAAGTGGCCACCACCACCAAAAGCTTCAGCTACCTTATTTACTGGTACATAGTAGTTAGAGCGAAAGCCTAGCTGGATAAGACCTGGTTCTCTTTCCAGTACACTAAACCCCACTTCCACTCCTTCAATATCTCGTAAATCTCCAGCAATACCATATACATCATCTATAGTAGCATTTGCTTCCTTAAGCATCTTATTATCAATAGTAACCCAAGCGACTCGACCATCAAATGCTCTTTCCATTTTAGAATAAACTAAACCCTTAATTTGAAGCTTAGCCAAGGGATGAGTTCCCAGAAATTCCTTATAAATTCGGCTAGTATCAATTCCCATTTCAATAAAACTAGCAACAATTTTTAGGATATTAGCATTAGTATTGGAATATCTAAAACAACCTGTATCACAAATAATAGCTACGGTTAGGTAATATCCGATCTCTCTGGTTATCTGGACTCCCATTTCATTGATGAGTGAATATATAATCTCTCCAGCAGCAGCTGCATTTACATCTACATAATTATAATTACCATAAAATGAGTTTGTCATATGATGATCAATATTTACAATAGTTAAATCATGCTCTGGAAAGTTAGGAACCCTACCCAAATCACCACTATCTATTGCAATAAAAAGTTCATCTTCTGGTTCAAAAGTAAAATCAGGTAGATATACAAAATCCCACTCATCTTTTAGAGGTTTAGCATTTCCAGTTAAAGGTTTTTCCAAAACTAGACGTACTTTTTTACCTAGTTTTTTTAAAGCAGTACCTAACCCAAGCATAGAGCCAACACAATCACCATCTGGATCAATATGCCCAGTAATTACAAACTGCTGGTGATTGTTTATAAGCTCAGCAATCTCTTTTAGTGTATTTTCATTCAGTACATTCGTCTTCTCCATCATCATTACCTAGCCTTTCCGTTTTATTAATTCCTGTAAGAAGTTCATTAATATGAGCTCCATATTGAACACTCTCATCAAATCGGAAGGTAATTTCAGGAATATGTCTCAAACGAAGATGTTTACCAACCTCTCTACGAATAAATCCAGTAGCGGTTTTTAAACCCTTCATAGATTCATTTTTCTTCTCATCATCACCAAATACACTAATATAAACTTTTGCATTACGCAAATCTCTAGTCACTTCTACATCTGTCACTGTTACAAAACCAATGCGGGGGTCTTTAAGCCCACGCTGGATCAGAACACTTATCTCTTGTTTTATAAATTCAGCGACACGTTCTGCGCGTTGACTCATAAAGATCATCTCCTCAACTTAATCAAGAGTTCGACGGATTTCTTCAATCACAAAGACTTCGATTTCATCTCCCTCTTTTATATCATTATACCCTTCAATACCAAGACCACATTCATAATTTTCATTTACTTCTTTTACATCATCCTTAAAACGTTTCAAAGAAGAAATTTTACCTTCATGAATAACTACACCATTACGAATGAGACGTACATTACCACTTCGGGTAAGTTTGCCGTCAACAACGTATAACCCTGCTACAGTTCCAATTTTTGGTACTTTAAATGTATCTCTAACTTGAGCTCGACCTGAAACTACTTCCTTATAATCAGGTTCTAAAAGACCTTCTAAAGCTGCTTTAATCTCTTCAATAGCCTTATAAATTACGCGATATGTCCGTATTTCTACTCTATCTCGCTCAGCTAATTTACGAGCATTCAAATCTGGACGAACATTAAATCCGATAACAATTGCATCAGATGCATTTGCCAGCATAATATCAGTTTCAGTAATAGCACCAACACCAGTATGAATTGGCATAACCCGAACTTCTTCATTACTCAAACGCAATAAAGAATCACGAACAGCTTCTACTGAACCTTGAACATCTGCTTTAATGATCAAATTAAGATCTTTAACTACACCCTCTTCAACCTGCTTAAAGAAATCATCGAGAGAGATACTTTTTCTAGTGTATAATTCTTTCTGACGTTTTTGCTGAGCCCGTTCTTCACCAATTGCACGTGCTGTTCTTTCGTCTCTTACTACTTCAAAGATGTCACCGCCAGCGGGTACCGCAGATAGACCTAAAACAACAACAGGAGTTGAAGGGCCAGCCTCTTTAACCCGTTCACCTTTATAGCTAATCATAGCCCGAACACGCCCAAAAGCTGCACCAACAATCACTGGGTCACCAATCCGCAATGTACCACGCTTAATCAAAACTGTCGCGATAGGCCCAAATCCTTTATCCAACTCTGCCTCTACAACTATTCCATCAGCAAGACGATTTGGATTAGCTTTTATTTCTTCCATTTCAGCTACTAATAAGACCATCTCTAAAAGACCATCAATATTAATCTGCTTTAAAGCAGAAACTTCTACACAAATTGTATCTCCACCCCATGCTTCTGGAACAAGTCCGTGTTCTGATAATTCTTGTAAAACTCGATCAGGGTTTGCATTATCCTTATCAATCTTATTGATTGCAACAATTAGTGGAACGCCAGCAGCCTTTGCATGGCTGATCGCCTCAACAGTTTGTGGCATAACACCATCATCTGCAGCAACAACCAAAATAGCAATATCTGTTACCTGAGCACCTCTAGCACGCATAGACGTAAATGCTTCATGGCCAGGTGTATCTAAAAATGTAATTTTCTTACCATCCACTTCGGTTTGATAAGCACCAATATGCTGAGTTATTCCACCTGCTTCAGTAGCAGTTACATTCGCTTGACGAATCACATCTAATAATGATGTCTTACCATGATCAACGTGACCCATAATTGTAACTATTGGTGGTCTTAATGATAAATCCTTTTTTCTATCTTCAACCTCTTCATTTCTTAATTTATCCTCAGCGGTAACAAATCGTACTTGTTTACCGTAATCTTCAGCTAAAAGTTCAATAGTTTCTGGCTCTAAGTTCTGATTAATTGTAGCCATTATTCCTAATCGCATAAGTTTTCCAATCAAAGAATTAGTATTAGCTTTTAAAAGTTCAGCAAAACTTTTAACCGTAATCGGTAATTTAATATCTAAAATATTCTTATCCCCTGCATCAATAGCAGCAATCTCTTTTGCAACTTCCATTTGGTTTGACCCTTTTATCACTTTACCGTCCACCTTTACACCTTTGCCTTGAGACTTTTTCTTTTTGGCATTTTTATTTTTTTTATTTTTATTATTTTTATAATCAGATTGATCAGTATTAACTTCCTTATCGTTAGAGCTTTTCTCAATCGATTGAGCACTATCATCTTTTGTCTCTTTTGAGTTATTAGCAGTTATCTTTTCACGCAAAATCTTTGCAGTTGCATCCTCAATAGTGCTCATATGACTTGCAACTTCTTCACCTAAATCCTTTAACATTTCAATCAAATCATTACTTTTAACTCCTAATTCTTTCGCCAAACTATACACTCGAACTTTACCCATGAAGCAACACCTCCTCTAAAATTACACCCTACATCATATCTCTTCACCCACTAACAATTCCTTTATGCGGTCTGCAAATCCGTGATCAAGCACAGCTATAGCCGATCTCATTGGTTTACCAATTGCATGCCCTATACTATCTTTATCTCCCCATATAAATAATGGGACTCGATAAAACTCAGATTTTGAACGATATTCTTTTAAAGTATTAGCACTTGCATCACTTGCCACCAATAGCAGAAGTGCTTTCCCACGCTTAACATCGTTTTGAACTTGGGTCGCACCGGAGCTGATTTTACCAGCTCTTTGAGCCAATCCTATTAATCCTTTAATCTTTTTATCATCCCTCATGAGAAGCCACCTTTTCTCGAAGTAATTCTTTGACTTCATCATCAATAGCAGTTTTAAAAGACCGTTCCAATCCCTTGTTCTTAACTGCTTTCTCCAAACAATCCGCTTTTGGACAAATATACGCTCCGCGCCCAGGTTTTTTCCCGGTATTATCGATAAAAAATTCACCCTCAGAAGAACGAACAATCCTAATTAAATTTCGTTTTTCAACCCTTTCTTGACAACCAACACATTTACGAATAGGAATTTTTCGTGTCACAATATCACCTCAATGTTCCTCTTTACCTTATTTTTCCTCATCAAAAATTGAAGGAGATTCAAAAGGTTCCACTTCAGCCTGAGAAACACTCTTTATATCAACTTTCCACCCAGTTAATTTAGCTGCCAATCTAGCATTTTGTCCTTCTTTACCAATTGCTAAAGACAATTGGTAATCTGGCACAACAACCTGAGCAACTCCGTTCTCTTCTTTAATATTAACAGAAACAACTTTTGCAGGGCTAAGCGCATTGGATACAAAAATTGAAGGATTTTCATTATATTCTACAATATCAATTTTTTCACCATTTAACTCATTAACAACAGCCTGAACCCTCATTCCTCTTGGCCCCACACAAGCGCCAACAGGGTCAACATCTGGATGGTTAGAATTCGCAGCAATCTTTGAACGGGAACCCGCTTCACGAGCTACAGCTTTTAACTCTACCACACCTTCGAAAATTTCGGGAACTTCTAGCTCAAAGAGTCTTTTTAAAAGGCCTGGATGGGTTCTAGAAACCATGATTCGTGGACCCTTTGTTGTTTGTTTTACCTCTACGATGTAAACTTTGATTCGATTGCCATTCTGATAATGGTCTGACTTCATCTGTTCAGTAGGTATCAATAAAGCTTCTGTTTTACCAAGATCTATTACTATGTTTTGCTTACTCCTGCGTTGGACTATTCCAGTTAGAATATCACCCTCACGGCTTTGAAACTCACTAAAAATAATACCTCGTTCAGCTTCTCTGATTCTTTGTACAACCACTTGTTTCGCTGTTTGAGCTGCAATCCGGCCAAAATTAGCAGGAGTAACTTCTATTTCAACTATATCCTCTAATTCATAGTCTGGATGCTTGACTCTAGCATCTTGAAGTGAAATCTCAGTTATAAGATTGATCACTTCGTCAACCACTGTTTTCCTTGAATAAACATGCACCTCACCTGTTTCTCTTGAAATCTCAACTTTTACATTTTGAGCAGAGGCAAAATTTCGTTTATATGCTGAGATTAATGCTGCTTCAATTGCGTCAATTAATAACGCTTCGGGTATTCCTTTTTCCTTTTCAATATCTGCTAATGCTCTTAGAAACTCCACGTTCATAAAAAAACCTCCTTGATTAAATCATCTGTTTCGCAGCTGAAAAATCTCCTATGGAAATTAAAACTCAACCGCTAAACGAATCTGAGAAATTTGGTCGCGTGGAATTTCCAATCTTTCTCCCTCGACTTCAACTACCACTTTTCCATCCACCAAACCAATCAGTTCCCCAGTAAATTTTTTCTTTTTCCCGTAAACACGAGTATATGTAGAAATATCTATCCTACGATTCGCAAAGCGAACAAAATCAGCATCTTTTTTTAATGGACGGTCTATGCCAGGCGAGGAAACCTCTAAAGTGTAGCTATCTGGAATAGGATCCTTTTCATCAAGAATTTTGCTTAATCCCATACTGATATTCTGACAATCATCTAAAGTGACTCCATCTACGTTGTCAATAAACACACGTAAAATATATTGATTTCCTTCTTTAAGATATTCAACATCCACCAATTCCAGATTCAGTTCTTGTGCAATAGGCTCTACTATTTGATAAACAATGTCTGCAACTTTTCGACCCATCTTTTTATCCCTCCTTTAGTACCCCCAGTAGATCTTCCCGAAGCTATTTTTAGTCTTCCAAAGAAATGAAAAGATATAACAATATTTTTCTACAGGATAAATGAAAGAGTGGGTAAAAACCCACTCCCTAGAACAATCTACATCAATTTTCACATATAAAACATATGCGAATTCACATAACTACTCAAATTATTTTAACACAAAACTCAAAATTATGCAAGGGGAGAGTCCATTAATTAGAATACTATTACCCAAAGAGAGATAACTGATTCTTTTCTGGCAATCCTTTCAATGTGCCATGTTCTTTCATAACTTCGATGACTGTCTTAGATAATTTAGCCTTTCTAGATAGTTCTTCTATTGACTTAAACATATCTTCTTCATCACAATTTTCAATATCTTGAGGTCTGCAAAGAGCTATATTCTCCGCAGCACTTGCTCCCAATCCCTGTAAACTAATAAATGGTGGGATCAGCTTTCTAGTTTTCTCATCAATCAAAAATTTGGTTGGATGGGATCGATAAATGTCAACCTTATCAAATTCAATTCCTCTTAACATTGCTTCATAAACGATTTCTAATATTGTTAAAAGACCTTTTTCTTTTACAGAAGCATCATTACCTTTCTCTTCTAAAGCTCGTTTCACTTCTATCACATGGTCTAATCCCTTACAAACAATCAGTGCATCAAAATCACTTGCTTTGATAGAGAAATGGGTAGCATAAAATTGTAATGGATAATGAACTTTACAATATGCAATCCTAACAGACATTACCACATATGCAACTGCATGAGCTTTTGGAAACATATATTTGATCTTTTGACAAGATCCTATATACCACTCAGGGACATTGTTTTCTCGCATAATAGCTTCCTCTTCTTCAGTTAAGCCTTTCCCTTTACGCACCTTTTCCATAATTTTAAATGCTATACTACTTTCTAGTCCTTTAAAGATCAAATAATTTAAGATATCATCCCGTACAGAGATTACTTCAGCAAGTTTTGCTTTCTTACTCCGAATCAAATCCTGTGCATTATTAAGCCAAACTTCTGTCCCATGAGAAAGACCCGAAATTCGCACTAATTCTGCAATAGTGCTTGGTTTAGTTTCTTCCAGCATACCCCGAACAAATGAGGTTCCAAATTCCGGAATTCCGAAAGTTCCCATTTGTGCTCCTAATTGTTCCGGAGTCAAACCTAATGGTTCTGTTGAAGAAAAAAGTTTCATCGTCGCTAGGTCATCAAGCGGAATTTTTTGAGGATCAAAATCAGGATCAATTTTTCTTATCAAATCCTGAAGCATTCTAAGAATTGTCGGAGCATCATGACCAAGTATATCCAATTTTAAAAGATTGTCATGAATTGAATGATAATCAAAATGAGTCGTCCTTACATCGGTATTCATATCATTAGCAGGATGCTGAATAGGACAAAAATCATAGACTTCATACTCATTTGGAACAATCATTAATCCACCAGGATGCTGTCCTGTTGTACGGCGTACACCTGCACAACCTTTAACTAAACGCTGAATTTCGGCAGCACGAGCAGAGATACCTTTCTCATCCAAATAGTTTTTTACAAAACCAAAAGCAGTTCTATCTGCAACTGTAGATATAGTACCAGCACGAAATACATAATCACGTCCAAAAAGTTCCTCTGTAAATTTATGAACAACAGATTGATAGTCTCCTGAAAAGTTAAGATCAATATCAGGTACCTTATCTCCTTTAAAACCCATAAATACTTCAAAAGGAATATCAAATCCCTCTTTGATCAGTGTATCTCCACAGTTGGGGCAAACTTTGTTAGGTAAATCTGGCCCTGCAAGGAATGAACCATCGGTCACAAACTCAATATATTTACATTTATCGCAAAGATAATGTGGTGGTAGTGGGTTTACTTCGGTGATATCACACATAGTTGCTGCAAAAGAAGAACCAACTGAACCCCTTGAACCTACCAAATATCCATCATCTAGTGACTTTTTAACTAATTTTTGAGAGATCAAATAGTTTACCGCATAACTATTTTCAATAATTGCAGTCAATTCTCTTTCAAGACGTTTTTCGATCATCTCATGCATATTTTCTCCATAAATCTCTCTGGCTTTATTATATGCCATCTCACGAATCTCTTGATCTGCTCCATCAATCGTGGGAGGGAAAACTCCCTCAGGGACAGGCCGCACATCTTCAATCATATCAGCGATTAAATTTGTATTCTCAATAACAATCTCTTGAGCAACATCTTCACCAAAGTACTTAAACTCTTCTAACATCTCTTCTGTCGTTCTTAAATAGAGCGGGGCCTGTTCACTCGCATCTTCAAACCCTTTTCCAGTCATCAAAATCTCTCTAAAGACCGAATCTCTAGGTTCGATAAAATGCACATCCCCAGCAGCTATCACAAGTCGATTCTCTTCCTTTGCCAAGCGGTAAATGCGTTTATTGATCTCCTCAAGATCACGCATCGATCCAACCTGCCCTTTTTTAAGCAAAAACAAGTTATTTCCAAGAGGTTGTAACTCAACATAATCATAAAACCGAATGATCTCCTTCAACTCCTCATCAGATGCACCACGTAAAACAGATTGATAGAGATAACCTGCTTCACAGGCTGAACCAATCAATAAACCTTCACGATACTGTTGCAGTAAACTTTTAGGAATTCGAGGATTACGATAATAATAGTCTAAATGAGCAAGAGAAGTTAATCTATATAAATTTTTCAGCCCAATTTGATTTTGAACTAAAATACATAGATGATGGCTTCTAAGCCGTTTCCAATCAATATTTTTACTTAAGCTATTTATATCATCTAATGTCTTAATCTCATCATTTAATAGCTCTAATAATTTTAAAAGTATCTCACCCGTTGCCTTAGCATCATCACAAGCACGATGGTGATTTTCTAAAGAAACTTTAAAATGATCAACTAAGGTATTAAGTTTATGATTTTTAAGATCAGTAAGCAAAGCTCTAGAAAGATTCAAAGTATCCAGAATTGTAATAACTGAAACTTTTTCATTAAGATCTGCCTTTACTAAACCCGCCTGCAAAAAGCGAAGATCAAATGTAGCATTATGTGCAACAAGAACAGTTCCCTCAAAAAAATCTACAAAATCCGGAAGAATTTCGGCCACAGTAGGGGCATCACTGACCATAGAATCATCAATTCCAGTTAACTCAGTTATTTTAGGGGGAATCAGTTTACCTGGATTTATAAATGTCGAAAAAGTATCGACAATCTCACCACCCCGAATTTTAACTGCTCCAATTTCAATAATCTCCTCTTCTGTAGGATTGAATCCAGTAGTCTCCACATCAAAAACTACCCACTCAATCTGATCTAAAGATTCATCATTGGCATTAAAAACTATCGCCTCACCATCATCTATAAAATAAGCTTCCATTCCAAAGATAATCTTAATCTTTCCTTTTGCTGCATTAAAAGCCTCAGGAAAAGCCTGAACCACGCCATGATCTGTAATAGCAATCGCCTTATGGCCCCAATTAACTGCAGTGTTTATTAAACCTTTTACCTCGGCCACAGAATCCAGTGCACTCATCTTTGTATGGACATGAAGTTCGACACGTTTTTCACTAGATTGATCTTTACGACCATCTTCACGTTTAATTTCCATCATATCATTTGGCCAAAGGGTTAGCTCCTGAGAAAATTTATCATATTGAATTTTACCTCTACAGCGGACCCACTTTTCTTTTTTGAGATTAGAAGCTAATTCGCTATCAGATTCAACAAAGATTTTCCCCGTGAGCGAACTAGTATAATCAGTCAGATAAAATGTGACAATCTTCCGACCACTTTTTAATTCGCGTTCTTCTATCTCAAAAATTTTTCCTTCAAGTACAACTGAACGTTCTTCATCAATAATATCTTCTAAAAGAGTTACTTCTTGCAGAGGGCTAATTTTTTTACCTAACAAAGCTCCCTCTTCTGGTTCAGAACGTTTTCGTCTTCCACCACCGCCACCATTACCTTTATCTCCTCCATATTTGGGTTTACCACTATCTTCAACATATGAAGGTGCTTCAGAAGAAGGAATAAATTCTGGAGGAAGTGGGGGGGCTAAGTTCAGTTCATAGACTCCTAAAATTACATCTACATCAAACCCCAACTCATCTTTAATATAAGTCTTGATCAATTGATCACAGTTATTTTCCTTCAATTGACTTAATCCAAAACTACTTTCCACTAATACCAATAATTTCGGTTCATTCAACTCCCACTTTGCTCTTTCTAACCAACCATTACTGGTCGGCAACTCTTGATGAAGGCGTTTGATCAAATCAGACCAATTTTCTTTCAAGCCTTCTTTTAGGTTATCAACCCGACGCTTTATTTTTAAATTACAGTCAATACTATTTAGCTCTGGGATGAATTTTTGTACCATCTGAGAAAAACTTGTCTTTACCTCGTCTAAATCTAAACCTTCAGGTAATTCAAAGAATAGCTCAATCCGTCTCTCAGGTATATATAATTTTAGTGAAGTTATCGAAAATTTTTGGATCACTTCTGACTTATTCAAGTCTTTTTCAATAAGAAGATCATCAAAAAATTCCTCACAAATCATGTTCTTTTTTTCAGGAAGAATCTTAACTACTGCCATTTTGTGGCTCCTTTCTTTGGCAAGGCATAAATCTAAACTAATTTCAACATCCATGACTTTTATTATATATTAAGTAGGCTAATTTTTAAAGATTAATTTTTTAGATAAGAATCAACCACCAAAAAGAAACCTTTCAGGATTGGTACTGCAGAATTTATTCTTTTCTTCTGAAGAGAAGTAATTTGTCTTTGAAAAAACCTCTAAATACTCAGTATATGATTCAACTCTTATCAGATTTACTAAAAAATCTGAACCAAAAAGTATGTGATTTTTTAACCTAGCGTGATCTTTTTCGCCTAAAATCTTTTCAATGATCTCCTTCATTAACTTATAATAAGAATCATTATAAGCTCGATAAGAAAAATCAACATACACATGTTCATAAGATAATACTAACTCGATTAATTTACTTGTCCAATCCTCTTCACTTCCAAAGTGGGCCAGATTTATTTTCAAATCTGGAAAACGTTTCAAAACCTTTTCCCATCGAATCGGCGAAGTATATTTTCGTGCCTCTTTCTTGTCAATAACGATAAAACCATCTTTACTACAATGTGTTGTAATTGGGATTCTCTTTTCAGAGCAAAATTTATATAAACATTCAACTTTTTTCAGTTCTTCTAAATTTTCTTCAGGCCAGGGATCAAAACCTAGTGGAGGATATACTTTCACTCCAGTAAAAAAATTACTTCTAATATTTTCGATATTTCCATCAAATTTTCCTAAATTTCTTTTACAATCAAAATTCGAACCACAATAATCAGAAAAATATTTGTCAAGCATCTTTTCAATTTTTTCTAATGTATAGTTTTGAGTATTCAAACCTAGAAATGGATAAATCTCAAAAATTCCATTAAACTGCTGTTCCTCATAATAACGCTTAATGCCATTAAACATATCAAATACCTGCTCAACAATCGGTTTTTGAGGAGGGTCTCCATAATAAATGTCTGCTTTTTTCATATTTTTATAACCATAATCCATCATCAATGGAGTCAAAACAATCTTTGTATATTCATTTCCATCAATTTTAAATTTACCATCCTTAAGTACAGGTTCTTCTCCTCTCTTTAAACCATCTTCCATGAGAAGAAATATACTACCAATATCATTCTCCATTACAGATAGTAAATTCTCCACCCTTTTGATCATTTTGAAACCGCCAAATTTTTTGAATAAAATAAAGGGTAAAATTGGACCTAGAATAAAATAAAGAATTATAAGTAGTGCAACTGGTATATTGAATCTACGAATAAAAGCGAGAAGGTTAGGATGACTTAAGTTGAATGCATGGCAATGGATATCGTAGAATTTTTTTTCTTCCATCTTTTTCATCTCCTTTAGGACAGCTCTAATACTTTAAGCTAATCCTTTCCACTACTTACATATTAATTAAACATGACACGAAATTATTCCTTCCTAAAAACTGCGAACAAGAAAAAGATTTTCTTAAATAATGCAAAAAATAGACCCTTTGGAGTCTATTTTTTGATGAATAATTATTACTTGATTTCTATAAGATGCAAACGTAAAATTTAAGAAAATATTAAATTTAGCTTTACTCTTCAAAAAAACATTAATATTTATAGGTGGCAATACTATAGGTTCTATTTGCATTTCTAAAGACATATGGCTTATTAAACTTCTTAAATAAGGAAAAAGAATAGCCAATGTATTTTTATTTATAATCTCGTTATGTGTATGATCTTGCTCATCAAATCCAATAATACTAAAAACTCCAGAAATTTTTAACTTTATAAAAAATGGCTTGTCATTCTCTTGAAAATTCTCATCAAAAATCGTACATTGAATCTGCTTAATAAATAGTTCCTCTTCTCTATTTGAATCAAAAGAAAAGTTAAAATCCAGAGCTATCTCTTGGTCTTGTTCATAAGAAAAATTATTATTCTTTTGAAAAATAAACTCATCAATATAATATTCTTAAAATTTTAATATACTTTCATTTTTCATGCTGCTAACTCCCCTAAGTCATTTTTAGTACAGGAAAAGTTGCCATTAATCTTCTCATTAATAACATATTTAACTGAATGACTTTTTCTTATCGTGACTACCTCTGAAAAATACTCTTCCAAAACCGTTGTATCATCTATCTCCTCTACAATACACCCTAATGCCTCTAAATCATTTTTCATTTCTTCACGCGTAACAGTATTAAAGTAATCATCTATCTTCTTCATAAGATTAGTTGTGTCTAATTGATCAAAAAACATCTTTTATCCCTCCTTTATCTACTTCCTTAAGTGAATCCTTAATAATTTTATCGGTATTTGATACACACATTATAGCACAATTTGGTATCCGAGATTCAAGAAAATACACTCTTTCAAGAGTAAATTTTATATATACTGAAGCAATAATTATCTCTATTCCAAATTTATTTTATTAAATTTCCATCTCTTCTAATTTGCATTGAATATTTTGAACACAAAAATAACTCATTAATAATAACATGATTCACTGTAATTATTTAAATGGGTATTGTAATCGCTTTATAAAACAAAGAGTAACGTAATTACTGCGTTACTCTTTGGAAGTAAAGAAACTCACGTGATCATGAAAATTAAATCGGATTCACCGTGGCTATCTAAATGTTAATTTTCAATTTTCACATTCTTTTATGTAAAAACATATATATAAGTATCACCTTTGAATATTATTCTGGATAATAATAAATCCTAATTAGGAAAGGAGTGATTAGATGAATAAAAAATTCGTAAAAAATAAAATTTTTTACATTCGAAAAAAAACAAATTCTAATCAAAAACAAAACCCTAATCTAATAAATTCTTTTGATAAACTCCAAAATTATAATCTCCCCAATATAACCCTTAATTTTTCTAAAAATATAATCACAAATATGCTAAAGGATGAAAAATAAACTGTCTCGGTTACTTGGGACGGTTTTTATTTAAATCACTGGTTGTGTGGATGAATCTTCCTCATATGCAAATAAATCAAAAATGCAAGCTAGTTTCTCATCTAATAATTCTATCGAATCAAGAGTTAATTCTATTGGCATAGGCTCTAAATTATGGACATATTGAGGAGAAAGTTCATATAAAGCAACAATTGATTCATCCCTTTGATGCTCGTCAGATTTAGGTAAGTATAAAAAATTATCATCTGAATTATTTTTAACAGCATCCATATCCCACATATTATAGTGGTAATCTTTAATAGTATATAGTGGCGCAACAATAATCTTATCTAAACCATTAGGTTCCCTAACTAAAACTATAATGTACCCTAACAGTGAGGCTATTTATTTTTTAGTAATTCCTTTTTGTAAAAATTCATTTGGATTCTCAGGTAACTCAATTCCTAAACGTTTTTCATATTTTTCAATGTTATTTTGAATTACTTTAACAAAATCCTTTATATATATTGGATTAATAACAATTTTCGCAATATTTTCAGCTTGATGCTCTTCCATCAAATGAAACTCTAATATAAATTCACCAAAACTATGACTCACTCTTAAATAATTAGCATAGCCAGAAACTGCAGTGGAAATAATTTTTTGTTGAGAATCATTTCTCTCTTCACACATTTCGCTTCCCCCTTTTTTCAATATCTATTTAACTTCGCCAAATCGTCTCCAATTCCTGCTCTTTTTTTTGATTTTTTTAAAATTGAACCTCATTCTTTGATAATCTAATCATTTCCCTTATCTGACTTCTTAGCAATGTATGAAAAGGATGCTAATAACCTTTTTAATTATTTATATCAATTTTTCCTGATTTTATCAAAGGAAAATTAAATGCCCACAACTGCAAAAGTGGAGTTTTAAAAAACAAAAACTCCCATAACAGGAGCAATACTAAAATTCACTTTAATACACTTCCAGTATCAGATTTGAGAAGGAAAAGGTGGGGATAGAATTAATTTTTCTGATACTTTCAAGTTAAATCTTTCTCTATGTAAATATTATACCACTATTTTTACTTTTGTCAAGAATATTCATAACAAATGTAGCACCGTCATAAACGCTGCTACATTTGTTTACCGATCACGCCACTCGATATATTTAACATCACTCACCTTATATAATTCATCAGTTAATTTATGTTCGCTATACTCTGGTAGTGTTACTACATGAAAACTTACCCGACTTAGATCATCCTCTGAATGCTTATCCATTTTTATATTTTTAATATTTAAATTATAATCACCTATAATTTTACCCAAATCTCCTAAAAGTCCAGGACGATCAATAATCCAAACTACAATCACTCTGTTTAACTCTTTATTCCCGAACTTCCATTCAATCTTATTTAAGAAAATTAAAACCACAAACGCAAGTCCGGTTGTAACAAATGCACTAAAATATAATCCTGCCCCCGAGGCAAGTCCAATTCCAGCAATTGTCCAAAGACTTGCAGCAGTAGTCAAGCCCTTTACATTGGCACCTTCACGAATAATGGTACCAGCCCCTAAAAAACCTATTCCAGAAACAACCTGCGCCGCAATTCTTCCTGGGTCTGAACTACTTCCAGCAACTTTGATCGAGACAATCATCAATAATGCAGAACCAACAGACACCAGAATATGGGTGCGGAAACCAGCAGGTCGATCGTTTAGTTCCCGCTCCCATCCAATAAGACCTCCAAAAGCACAGGCCATAACTAACCTAATAAAAATAACTTTTTCAGTTAACAGCTAAAATCACTCCTACTTCAATAATGAGTTACGCTTAGGAAGTACTTTCAATATTTCCCAATACATCTGTAAGCGATATCTAAAACCTTTGATAAAACCCAATTTTTCTTCTTTCATCACATGACTCATATTTTCCAACTCGACATTTTGGTAGGGGATTTTGTTAATCCGAGCATATCTGGTCAAAGCAACTTCAATTCCAAAACGGGTCAACTCCATATTATTTATTCCATCAATTAGTTGCCGTCTAACTACACGTTGTCCAGAAAGATATGGTGAAAATAATTGAGCAAGATCTGTAGCCAATCGACCATTAGAAAAAATACCAATAGACATCTGGGCCTCCCCTGATATAACTGGAAGTAACATCTTTTCTAAATGATTCACAGTAAATCCAATCAAATCAGCGTCCAAAAAAACAATAATATCACCTTTGGCATTATCCACTCCGATTTTCATCGCCCCACCCTTACCCAAATTCTCAGCCAAATTGATTAATTTTATAGGGTACTTAGATACTGCCTCTGAAGTATTATCTGTTGAACCATCATTAACCACAATCACTTCATCAATTTCAGAATACGATGTTACAACACTTAAGACATCACCGATTGTCTTTTCCTCATTATAAGCTGGAATTACCGTTGAGATTTTCATCGAAATCCCCCTATAACTACTAGCCTATACGCTAGAATAATTGAGTTTGTACCTTGTCAGTCAAGAAATCTACAATCGCATCTATACTTACTTTCGTCTCTTCACCTGTTGCTCTAAACTTCACTTCAACTATATTTTCTTTCAATCCCCGACCACCGATGGTCACACGAATTGGAATCCCGATTAAATCTGCATCCTTAAATTTTACACCAGGTCTTTCTTTACGATCATCTAAAAGTACATCAATACCTTTCTGGATAAGTTCCTGATAAATCTGGTCGCCTACATTTTTAACTTCATCATCTTTACCGATAGGTACAACTTCCACATGGAAAGGAGCGATTGGCATTGGCCAGATGATCCCATTCTCATCATTATTTTGTTCAATTGCAGCACCAATAATTCTAGTAACTCCAATTCCATAACAACCCATAATCATATTTTGCTCTTTACCATTTTCATCTAAAACTGTAGCACCCATTGATTCACTATATTTCGTACCAAGTTTGAATATATGGCCTACTTCAATACCACGAGCAATATGAACCGGTTGATTACATTGTGTACATTTTTCACCTTCACGAACAGTTCTCAAGTCAAAGATATCTTCTTCGTTTAAAGTAAAGTCTCTGTTAGGGTTTACATTTTTATAATGATAATCAGCAACGTTTGCACCTGTGATTCCATTTTGAATATTCATCACTAATGGATCAGCAATCACACGAATATTTTTAAAATCAATAGGGCCTGCAAAACCAACAGGAGCACCAGTCTTCTCAAGAATCTCTTCATCAGTTGCCATGCGAAAATTTGCAGTAGCAAGATGACTACGTAATTTGGCCTCATTCAATTCATCTGAGCCCAGAATAAGTACTGCCACCATCTTTTCCTCAACCATATAAAGTAAGGTTTTTATCATTTTACTCCCTGATAGTTCAAAAAATTCCTGTAAATCTTCAATTGTCTTAACTCCAGGGGTAGATACCTTTTCTAAATCCTTTAATTCTTCTGTGTTTTCTTCTATAGTGACTACACTTTCAGCCATTTCAAGATTTGCTGCGTAATCACATCCATTACAAAATACAATAGCATCTTCACCTGATTCAGCCAATACCATAAATTCGTGAGAAGATTTTCCACCAATAGCACCTGTATCTGCGTTTACAGGACGGAACTCAAGACCTACCCTCTCAAAAATTCTAGTATATGCTTCAAACATCTTTTGATATACTTCATCCAAACATTCTTCATTTAAGTGAAAACTATAAGCATCTTTCATTATAAATTCTCGACTACGCATAACACCAAAACGAGGACGAATTTCATCCCGAACCTTAGTTTGAATCTGGAATAAATTTAAAGGTAACTGTTTATAAGAACGGACTTCATTTCTTAATAAATCAGTGATTACTTCCTCATGAGTTGGCCCAATGCAAAAATCATTGTTCTTCCTATCTTGAAGGCGCACCATCTCAGGGCCCATATCATACCAGCGTCCTGTCTCCTGCCACAGTCCAGCAGGGTGTAAAGTTGGTAATAAAACCTCTTGTGCACCTGCACGAGTTAACTCTTCTCTTATTATATTTTCAATTTTCCGTAAAACTTTAACTCCTAAAGGAAGGTATGAATAAATCCCTGAAGCAAGTTTACGAATCAAACCTGCTCGAAGCATTAACTGATGGCTAATAATTTCCGCTTCTGCAGGAGTTTCTTTCAAAGTTGGTGAATAAAAGTGTGACATTCTCATTGTTCTTCTACCTCCAATTCCTCCAATTGAGCGATTTCTTTAAAAAACTCCTCAATCAATTGGTCTTCATTTACTTTTTTAATAATCTGACCATGTTTAAAGATTATTCCCATTCCTCGGCCTCCAGCAAGACCGAGATCAGCCTCCCTTGCTTCTCCAGGGCCATTAACAGCACAACCCATCACTGCGATTTTCAAAGGAGTTTTTATATGTTGAATCCTTTCTTCCACCTGTCTTGCAATCTCAACCAAATTGATCTCACAACGCCCACAGGTAGGGCAAGAAATGATTTCAGGACCCCGTTCTCTAAGTCTTAGGGATTTTAAAATTTGCCAACCGACCTTAACCTCTTCTATTGGATCACCCGTAAGAGAAACGCGAATGGTATCACCGATTCCTTTTAAAAGCAATCCTCCAATTCCAATAGCTGATTTTACCGTTCCTGCTCCGGGTCCTCCAGCCTCTGTTACTCCTATGTGTAAGGGATATGGAAAACGCTTAGAAGCCAGTTCATATGCTCGAACTGTCCGAATAACGTCAGATGCCTTTAAAGATATTACTATATCATAAAAATTTAAATCCTCAAGAATCTTTACATGCCTAGCAGCACTCTCTACCATAGCCTCTGGAGTAGCACCATCATATTTTTCTAACAAATCTTTATCTAATGAACCAGCATTAACCCCTATACGAATCGAAATTTTATGTTCATGAGCTTTTTTTACTACTTCCTCAACTCGTAATCTCTCTCCAATATTGCCAGGATTAATCCTAAGAGCATCTACTCCTTCTTCAATAGCAATTAATGCTAGACGATAATCAAAGTGGATATCAGCAACTAGAGGGATATTAATCTTAGCCTTTATTTTACCTAATTGTTTCGCTGCTTCTTCATCAGGTACAGCTACTCGTATAATCTCGCAACCAGCTGAGCTCAGCTTATTAATCTGTTTAACAGTCGCATCCACATCTCGAGTATCTGTATTTGTCATTGACTGTATTGAAACAGGTGCTCCATCTCCCACAGGAACATGTCCTTTATAAATCCGACGGGTCTGACACCTTTTAGGAAGATAACTTTCCATCAGATTACCTCCCTTTTTGCTTGTTTTTTATTTTTTCAGCACAGGCATCACAGATCCCATTATTTTTTTTCACTTGTGCCACCGCTTCTTTACCACAAATACGGCAATTAGTCCCTAGTTTTCCAAAGCATTCTCGGCATAAACCATGTTTACGTGTAAATTTCGGATCTGGTTTACCACATAATGAACAGACACATTCTTTACAATAGCCATTATATTTTTTCACCTGCTCTGGAACTACTTTACCACAGCTTTTACAGGCTAAATTACCGCCTTTACGTTTTTGTAAATCCTTTACACAAAGCTCACAAATATTCTCATGTTTTAATATTCGCACCTGTTCAGCAGTAGAACCACAAATTCTGCAATACCGCTTCTTCTGCCTGGAAGATATTCTAGTCGGCAGTATCCATTTAATTCCTCGTCTTTTTTGTTGTTTTGCCATATAAACCGCTCCCTATATTAAGCTAACTAAGTATAGACTATAGTAATCTTGTTATATCTTTATAAAGAATAAGTACAATCAATGATATTAAGATAAAAAATCCAATCAAATGAACAAACCCTTCTTTTTCTGGATCAACAGCTTTTCCTCGAATCAATTCAACCCCTAAAAAAAGAATTCTTCCTCCATCTAAAGCTGGAAACGGAATTAAATTAATAATTCCCAGATTAACACTGATCAATGCCATTAACCGTAGAAGATAGACCCAACCAACTTCAGCAGCATCCCCAACCATCTTGGCAATAAGAACTGGCCCCCCTATATCAGCAGGAATTTGCCTTGTAATCATCTGCCAGAACCCTATCGCCATACCTTTCGTTAAAAGCCAGGTCTGACGGAATGATTCAACTATTGCAGTTCCAAAGCCTGCCTTTTCATATAACACCTTAGGTAAAATACCGATCACCCGTCGATCTGTTCCTTCTTCTACCTTTGGATCCACTTTGAATGTCATCTCTGCATCTTTTCTTTTTACATTAATTTTAATTTCCCCTGAGGATTGATTAATATACTGAGAGATATCTTCCCACTTATTTACAGGGTTATCATTGATAGCAGTAATTTCATCCCCAATCTTTAAACCAGCATTATCAGCAGGTCGCCCAGGGAATATATCACCCACAACCGGTTGATCTGATCCAGCAAAAGGAATTCCTACTGCAACTGTAACTATTGCTAATAAGATTCCTGCAAAAAGAAAATTTAAAAGTGGGCCAGTAAATATAACACCAAAGCGTTGTAAAATAGATTTTTGATACAAAGCACGTCCTTTTTGAACAGCATCTCTATAAGTTTCTAACTCTTCACCTTCCAACTCTTTTTCAGCATGCGGAAATTCTCCGGTCATCTTACAAAATCCTCCCAAAGGAAAAAGACGAAGTGAATAAAGAGTTTCACCTTTAGTAAAACCAAAAAGCTTTGGACCAAAACCAAGAGCATATTCTTCCACTCTAACTCCAACTAGCTTCGCCACTATATAGTGACCAAATTCATGAACAGCAATTAAGACTCCAATTACCAGAATAAATGTAACAATAGTTTTCGGTAGAGTTGTAACCCCTAAAAGCATACCAAAAGTTAGCATTATTCCACCATCCTCTCAACTTCTTTTCTGGCCCATTCATCTGCAGCCAGAATTTGTTTTAAATCAGGCGAATCAACTACTTTATGTTTTTCCATTACTTTTTCAATTAATCGAGGAATTTCCATAAAAGTAATCTCACCTTTTAAAAATTTATGGACAGCAACCTCATTGGCAGCATTCATAACTGCCGGGAGAGTTCCTTTTCGCTTTCCTGCTCGAATTGCCAAATTCAAACAAGGGAAGAGATCCCGCTTTGGCGCTTCAAATGTCAATTGTCCAATTTTCGCCAAATCAAGCCTTTCAAGAGAGTTTTTCTGACGTTCGGGATATGCCAAAGCATACTGAATTGGCACACGCATATCTGGCAAACCAAGTTCTGCTAGAACTGATGAATCGTCAAATTCTACTAGAGAATGAATGATACTCTGAGGATGTACAACAACATCAATCTGATCATAGTCTATACCAAATAACCAATGAGCCTCAATAACTTCCAATCCTTTATTCATCAAAGTCGCTGAATCAATGGTAATCTTACCACCCATATCCCAATTTGGGTGTTTTAAAGCCTGAGCTGGAGTAACCATCTCTAGCTGTTCTTTAGAATAGTTTCTAAAAGGCCCACCCGAGGCTGTTAAGATCAAACGACTTACTTTTAACTTATCTTCCCCATGTAATGCCTGAAAAATGGCATTATGTTCACTATCAATTGGTAGAACTTGAACATTTACAGCTCTAGCCTCTGCCATAACTAGCTCACCAGCAGTCACCAGAGTTTCCTTATTTGCTAATGCAATCGTCTTTGAAGCACGAATTCCTTCTAAAGTAGGTAACACACCAACAGCACCAACTAAAGCGTTTACAACCATATCAACCTCTGGATGAGTTGCTGCTTCAATTAGACCATCCATTCCTACCAATATTTTAATATCTGTTCCTTGCAATTTATATTCTAACTCATCTACAAATTCAGGATTCATCAAAACGACCAATTTGGGTCGATATTTAATTGCCTGATCTGCTAAAGTTTCTACACTGGAATTTGCAGTTAAAGCAATCACTTCAAAATCCAACTGTTCCACCACATCCAAAGTTTGAATCCCGATAGAACCTGTAGAACCTAAAATGGCAATCTTTTTCACATATGTCACCCCTTCTTTGTTGCAATAAATGTTATAATACCTGCTTTAATTAATGATTTCACAACAATCACAACAGCAGGGCCAATAAAAAAACCACTCACACCAAAAACTTTCACTCCTACATACATTGCAACCAAAGTTGCCAACGGATGAACCCCTATACTTTTCCCAATTATCTTAACCTCTGCCGTCTGACGAACTACTGCCATAACTCCATAAATAATTAGCAATCCTATCCCATAAGCAAAATTACCCGTAATCATGCAATATATCGCCCAAGGGATAAAAATCAATGTAGGTCCAATGACAGGAATCAAATCAAGCAATCCAGATGCAAAACCAATCAATAATGCATAATCATTATTCAAAATCTCTAATCCAATGATTGAGATAATTGTCGTAATTGAAATCAAAATAAGCTCTGCTCGAATAAATCCAATCGTTGCTCCAGTAATCTCCGTTTTGACAGAACGAATTTTCTTTTCCCAGCGCTTAGGTATTGATTTCCAAAAAATATTTGCAAACATCCCTCGATCCCGACTGATAAAAAATGTTGCTATAAAAGTAATCATAAAAATTGTAACTAAGTTTGGTAGTTTAGCAAGGAGCCCTAACAATTGAGTTATCATCGATCTAGCATTTACCGCTAAAGAAGTATATAAATCTTGTAATAGCTGATTCACCGTTGCTTGCTGTTCAGGTGAAAAATGCCAGCGTTCCATCAAACTCATTAGGTCGCCGTTTCGCTCCAATATCCACTGGAATTGATCTAAAATATTTATATCTGTGGAGAAACTCCCAGATAATTTTTCTAATTCTACATAAATTCTCGAAACTCCAAGCACCAAAAATATAACGAAAATCAAAATAATTAAGGCCAAAACAAGTATAACTGCCCATCCCCGTGAAAGATGGAGTCGCTTTTTTAAAAAAAGTACTATAGGTTCGATTAACATCGCCACAATAAATGCCAATAAAAAAGGTAAAAAATATGCCACAGAATATTTTAAGAGAAAAAAGCCTAAAATAATACCCACTAAAATAGCTAAAATCTTAAATTCTATTCGCATTATCTCACATCCTACTCTTAAAACAATAAATTTATAAGATAAAAAGTTAAAGGCAAAGTAAATAATGCACTATCAAACCTATCCAAAACTCCTCCATGCCCTGGCATCAATTTACCTGAATCTTTAATTCCAGCATCACGTTTCATTGCAGATTCGAAAAGATCTCCCATTTGACCTATAAGTCCTATTCCTCCTGCAATAAGAATAGCTTTAGCAATACTAAAACCAATCACCATACTAAAAATACTTCCTGTTAGAAGGCTCCCTAAAAGTCCACCTATAAAACCTGCTACGGTTTTTTTAGGACTAACCTTTGGTGCTAAAGGTCGCTTACCAAAACTTCTTCCTATAAAATAAGCCATACTATCAGTAGCCCAGGTACAAATCAAAGCAAACCAAATAGCTTCAATGCCTGTTAATACAGGATTATCAAAATTTCGTAATAAAACAAAGTGAGACATTAAACCACCAACGTAAAATATCCCAAAAAAAGTTATTCCGACATTCTGAATAGCATCTTCAACACCATATGTAAATAATTGAATAGAAAATATTAAAAATAAATCACAAATCAATGATAATAGAAACAAAGTACTAGTAGGAACAGGACTGTTATTAAAATACGCTATAGAAACTAAAATTAGACCAGCTAAAACCCCAACATTCTTAAAAACTCTATTCCCTTTCTTTGTCATCATTTTATAAAATTCCATTGTTCCAAAAATAGTGAGTAAGGATACTGAAACAAAAAATGGAATTCCACCAAAGGTAATAACTAAAATAGCCAAGGCGATCCCAATAATTGCGCTCAAAATTCTCGTGACCATAAATTCACCTCTTTTCAACTCTTCCAAATCTTCTATCTCTATTTTGAAATTCAATTAGGGCATTCTTTAAATCTTCTTTTGTAAAATTTGGCCATAAAACAGGAGTAAAAACCAATTCTGCATAAGCAGACTGATATAAAAAGAAATTGCTAATCCGCATTTCGCCGCTGGTACGGATCATAAGTTCTACGTCTGGAAGGTCTTTTGTATAAAGAAATTCTTTTAATGACTCTTCATCTATCTTTTCAGGAATTTGATCCTCCGAAAGAATTTTATTGACTGCCTCAATAATCTCAGCTCGTCCTCCATAATTTAAACAAACATTCAAAAACAAACCATCATTATTTTGAGTCCGTTTCTCTAATCGATCAATTACCTGTAATAAACCCTTATCCAGATTATTTCTACTTCCCAAAATTTGAACTCGCACATTTTCGTTCTCCAACTCGCCAATCTCTTCTGTAAAAACTTTTTTAAAAAGGTTCATTAAAAAATTTACTTCTGTAACAGGTCTCTCCCAATTTTCTGTAGAAAAAGCAAAAACAGATAAATATTTAATTCCTAGATCGCCACATGCATAACATATTTCTTTTAAAACCTGTACCCCTTTTTGATGACCAGCAGTTCTAGGAAGACCTCTTTTTTTAGCCCATCTACCATTACCATCCATAATGATTGCAATATGTTCTGGAACCTTTTTTACATCTAGCGAATGTTTTTTTATCTCCTTTTGACTGGTCCATCGTTTGAACACGCCAAACATAAATTTTCCTCCTTAATCATCTCAATCAAAGATGTTAGAAACCCCCTCTTTAAAGAGGGGGTTATGACATTTATTTCCCCAATTGATAAGTATCAATACTATATACTATCTCAACTTGCACGACATCGGTAGGTGAAGCATCTAACAAGCGCTGACGAACGATTCGCTTTTGACCATCGTGTAGATTCTCTTGATTATGAACCTTAAGTTCTAATAGTCGATAAGCAAGACCTGCAAATCTTAAACAATCTAAACCTTCCTCCAAACTCATTCCAATTAAGTCTGGAATTTTCGTCACAATAATCTTCCTCTCTAAAATTACACTTTTTTTAACTTATACTTCCATGATTTCTGCTTCTTTTTCTTTCAAAAGCTCATCAATTTTTTTGACAAATTCATTTGTCACTTCCTGAACTTCATCTAAGCCCTGATACATATCATCTTCAGAAATTTCGCTTTCTTCTTTGTAAAGTTTTAATTCCTCATTTGCATCACGACGCAAATTACGGATTGCAATCCGTTCTTCCTCAGCTTTTTTCTTAACAACTTTAACTAACTTTTTGCGACGTTCTTCAGTCAATTGTGGGATCGATAAACGAATCACTTCACCATCACTATTAGGATTTAAACCTAAATCTGACTTCATGATAGCCTTTTCAATACTGGAGATAACACTCTTATCCCATGGTTTAATTGTAATCAATCTAGGCTCTGGAACAGAAATTTGAGCCATTTGATTTAATGGAGTAGGTGTTCCATAATAATCAACTTTTATACCTTCTACTAAAGAAGGTCTAGCTCGCCCTGTCCGAACTGTTCCAAATTCCCGTTTTGTAGCTTCAATAACTTTCTTCATCTTTTCTTCAGTTTCCCTCAAAACTTGAGCTCTCATACAAGTTCCTCCCTTTATTTTAGCGAACAATAGTTCCTACATCTTCACCCATGATTGCTCGCTTAATATTACTTAACTCCTTTAATCCAAATACTAGAATAGGAATATGATTATCCATACATAAAGATATAGCAGTTGAATCCATAACCTTCAATCCACGCTGTAGAACTTCCATGTATGACAATTCTTTAAATTTAATAGCATTGGGGTTTTTTAATGGGTCAGAATCATATACACCATCAACATTTTTAGCCATTAAGATCGCATCAGCCCCAATCTCAGCAGCTCTAAGTGCCGCAGTAGTATCCGTCGAAAAAAAAGGATTTCCAGTTCCTGAGGCAAAAATGACAACTCTACCTTTTTCAAGATGACGCATTGCTCTTCTCCTAATATAAGGCTCAGCAATCTGACGCATCTCTATAGCAGATAAAACACGTGTATCTAAATCTTCATGCTCAATGGTGTCCTGTAAAGCCATGGCGTTTATTACTGTAGCTAACATTCCCATGTAATCTGCAGTTCCTCTATCCATTCCCTTTGCAGAACCTGCAATTCCCCTGAAAATATTGCCTCCACCAACCACTATTGCCATTTCAACATTGGTTTCAGTTACGATTTGCTTAATTTCATGAGCAATTTGAGCAATAAATTCAGGATCGATGCCATATCCCTGATTACCTGCCAGAGCTTCACCACTTAATTTTAAAATAACACGCTTAAATTTTGGCATCCAAAAATTACCCCCAATAATTTAGATTTCTCGTTTAAAATAAATTTCCCTTTAAAACAACAAAAATATTTTAAAAAAGAGAACACAAAAGTGCCCTCTTTAGTAACTTTCAATTTTTACTTCTGATAAGACATAACTTCTTCTACAAAATTATCTACTTTCTTTTCTAAACCTTCACCCATTTCATAACGTACAAAACGGCGAACCTTGATGTTTTCACCAATTTTAGCAATTTTTTCTGTAACAAGTTGCTGAATAGTTACACTATCATCGCGAACGTAAGGTTGATCTAAGAGAACCTTCTGTGAGTAGAATTTCTCTAGACGACCTTGAACCATCTTTTCAACGATATTAGCAGGTTTTCCTTCATTCAAAGCTTGAGCTGTTAAAATCTCTTTCTCTTTTTCAATAGCATCAGCAGGAACTTCTTCACGTGATACATATTCTGGATTCATTGCTGCAATGTGCATTGCAATATTATTAACCAGTCCTTTAAACTCATCAGTCTTAACAACAAAATCAGTCTCACAATTAACTTCTAAAAGAACACCGATTCTTCCACCCATATGTATATAGGAATGAACCAGACCTTCAGCAGCAATCCGACTAGATTTTTTAGCAGCAGAAGCAATTCCTTTTTCACGCAAATACTCCGCAGCTTTTTCAACATTACCATTAGTTTCAGCAAGAGCTTTTTTACAATTTAAAACGCCAGCACCAGTTCTAATACGCAATTCTTTTATCATTTCCATAGTAATTGCCATGGTATTAAAACCCCCTTATTCATAATAAAAGACGCCGCAAGGGCTATAATACCCCATCAGCGCCCTTGTTTATCTAATTATGCTTGAGAATCTTGAGCTTTAACTTCAGTATTAACAGTAGCTACTTCTTCAGCACTAAGCTGTTCTCCCTGATTGCCTTCTAATACTGCATTTGCTATAACGCTAGTTAGCAATTTTACAGCACGAATCGCATCATCGTTACCTGGAATAATCATGTCAACAACGTCAGGATCACAGTTGGTATCAACAATTGCAATAACTGGAATACCCAGTTTGTTTGCTTCTGCTACAGCAATATCTTCTTTCCGTGGATCAGCAACAAAAATCGCATCTGGAACACGTTTCATGTCACGAATACCACCTAAGAAACGCTCTAGCTTGTCATGTTCTTTAGTTAAGAGGATAACCTCTTTCTTAGGTAGGCTGTCAAATGTACCATCTTCAGCCCACTTTTCCAGCAATTCAAGACGATCTACACGCTTACGGATAGTCTGGAAGTTAGTCAACATACCACCTAACCATCTTTGGTTAATAAATGGCATTCCACATCTTTCAGCTTCCCGCTTGATAGTCTCTTGAGCTTGCTTCTTTGTACCAACAAATAAAACGCTCTTACCTTGTGCAGCTAATTCACGAACGAAATTATAAGCTACATCAATCATTTTTACAGTTTGCTGTAAGTCGATAATGTAAATTCCATTCCGCTCAGTAAAGATATATGGTTTCATTTTTGGATTCCATCTTCTTGTTTGATGTCCAAAATGTACACCAGATTCTAATAACTGTTTCATAGAAACAACGCCCATGACTTACACCTCCTCTCGTTTTTCCTCCGTCTAGATCATTCCCCGATAAGACCCGAAGGCACCCTCACCGCAGGTTACCAGACGTGTGTAGTATATTACACAAATTTTATGTGGTACTGTTTATAACATACCACAGATCCTTAGCTAGTATACCATAAAGCCAAAATTATATCAACTACTTTTTAATAAAAAAATCAAATTTTATAACTCGAATTGACCTTTTTTAACCGATTTAACAATAGTGATACCAGTTTCTACATAAAATTCCACAGTTCTTCCATGTGATCCACCTGTATCTTCTCCCAAAATTGGGATAGAAAATTCTTGAAGTTTCTTTTTTACAGCTACAATATTTCTTGCGCCAATTCTCATTAACTCATTATCAGAATCGAAATTAAACATCTGAGAACCACCAGCCATTTTGGCCTTTAAACGCCTCTTGTTTGCTCCCGTTTCAAGCATCTTTTCTAATAATATATCCATAGCAGTATCCGCATATTTGGCCAAATTCGTCTTATTCCTCATAGATGAACTGTCAGGCAGCATAACATGAGCCATACCACCTAAACACATCTTTTCATCATATAAGATAACACCTACACAAGATCCCAATCCAGAGGTTATTAATACATCTGGTGACTGTGCAATATTTAAATCAGCCATTTTAACCCGGATTATCTTCATAATATGCCCCCAACCCTAATGCCGAAATAATTGATCCAAGAGAACCTTGACTTGGTATTAAGAAAAAATCCCCAAAGATCTCTTCTTTATCAATCTCGAACTGAGTCTCAACAAGCAAGGCGTGATCACCAATTTGGCCAAATTCAACCATAAATGTTCCTAAAATCGCACCAGCCATATCCATTGCATACGATGGAACAGATTGAATCATTTTAAATCCAGTCATCTGACTAAATGCGTTTAAATAAGAACCAGATAAAATATTTACAATCTCTTGTAAAGCAGATATTTCCATATCTGTAAACTCCTCTTCGACGTTGCCAAGACCAAGAACATTTATTAACTTTGAAGCACTTTCTCGTTGCAACAAATAAAGCATATGTCCTTGCATATCTCCAAGTACTCGAATCGAAATCCCCACAACCAAGACATCGGCACCTCCGAATAGATCAGGAACCTCCATCAAATCAATAACATTAACTTTTGGAACAGTCATATCAATCTTTTTATTCAATAATTGAGCAAATGCTGTAACTGCATTTCCCGCACCAATATTACCAATTTCACGCAAAGCATCTAACTGAATTGAAGAAAGTTCCGTTAGAGGTCGAATTGTATCCATCAATAAACCTCCTTAGTTTACATTCCTCCCTGTTGAAAGAGTCGTATCCAAATTAAGAATTTTTTCTATATTTAAAAGAACGATCAGGCGCTCACCAATCTTACCTACACCAGTTAAATACTCCTGATCAACACTTCCAGTTGAAAAAGGGGGTGGTTCAATCCCAGACTCATCAATCCATAACACTTCATTTACATCATCAACCAATAAACCAATCATAAAATCTTTGACTAATACTGTGATAATTCTGGTATTTTCCTGAATCTCTTCATCTTCTAAACCAAATCTTTTACGCAAATCCACTACTGGAATAATCTCACCACGAATATTGATAACACCTTTTACATAATGGGGTGCATTGGGAATACGAGTGATTTTAGTATAACGATGAATCTCTTTGGTACGCAAGATCTCTACACCATATTCCTCGTTAGCAATCTGAAATACTACAAGTTGTTGACGGTTTCCCATTAGAGTTTCTTTTTTAGCAACCAAATTTTTCATTTTTTTACCTCCCCTCAAGCAATATTACGGATATCTAAAATGAGGGCAACCTCTCCATCTCCCAAAATCGTAGCACCACTAATATGAGGTGTATCTATCAAAAATTCACCTAAAGATTTAATAACAATATCTTGCTGGTTAATCAGTTCTGTAACGATCAAACCAATCTGTTTTTTACCTGTTCCAATGACCACAACAGAAAGTTGGTCAACCTCATTTAATTTTGGAACTGGCAAACCCAATAATTTATGTGACCAGATCAAAGGAATCATATTACCACGTAACAGAAATACTTCTTGTCCTTGGACATGCTTAACCCTATCTGGTGTAATATCATCTGCTTCCTCAATCACAGATAATGGAATTGCATAAGTTTCATCACAAACCTTAACTAAAAGTGCCTGTGTAATAGCAAGAGTTAGTGGTAAAGATATATTAAAAGTTGAGCCTTTACCTAGTTCAGTATCAATATAAATATGGCCGTCTAAAGATTCTACTGTTCGTCTAACTACATCTAATCCAACACCACGACCAGAAATATCTGAAACAACTTCAGAAGTACTGAATCCAGGTCTTAAAATCAGATTGAATTTTTCTTGCTTACTCAGCTTATCACACTCTTCTTGAGTTAAGATACCTTTTTCAATAGCTTTTTTAGAGATTTTTTTAGCATCTAATCCACGACCATCATCAGTCACTTGAATGAGAATTTCATTTCCTTTTTGAGAAGCGGCTAGACGCAGTATCGCTTGTTCTTCTTTCCCATTAATAGCTCGTGTTTTTGGATCTTCAATTCCATGGTCAATAGCATTTCTAAGCAAATGAACTAAAGGATCACCTAAACTGTCAATAATCGAACGATCTAATTCAGTTTCAGCACCTTCAATAATTAGATTTACATTTTTATTTAACTCTTTTGACAAGTCACGAACCATTCGTGGAAAACGATTAAAAATTCTCTCAATGGGAACCATTCGAACCTGCATAACTGTATGCTGAAGGTTCATTGTTACCCGATCTAATTGCTGTAAAATATCATTAAAAAGTTCATTGTTGACATTTATTCTACTACTGATCTCTTCTAAGCGCGTCTTATTGATCAAAAGTTCGGCAACCAGGTTCATCAAACTGTCTAATTTATCAATATCCACTCGAACTGTTGGAGCAATTTTAATATCCTGTCCCGTATTTTGTGGAGTATTTACAACTTTTTCCACCTTTTCGGCAATAGCAGCTATTTCTTGATGTACTTTTTCAATCGTTCCATTCTGCTGATTCAAATCTTCTTCGCGAATTCGAATTATATCAACAGACCTAACATCAGTAATATCCATAACTGCACTATGAATCTCTTTTTCAGATTCTTTTGTAACATAAAGAATTTGGAATTCATGATCAAATTCTTCATTTTCAATTTCCTTCAAAGATGGAATACTTTTTATAATGATTCCGATTTCTTGTAGATTTTTAATTACCATAAAGCCCCGAACGGCTTTAAGTAAACAATCTTTGAATAGCTCAACATTTAGAATATAGCAAAAATAATTATTTTTCAAATGACTTAAGATTTGAACCCTATCATCTTCTTCAAACTCCATCATTTCGGATTCTAATGAAACAGAAGAAGTTTTAGCTGAAGAAGCAACAGTTTTGCCATTCTCAAGGTTTTGAAGTTCAAGAATTATATCTTCTACATCACTCGCCTCAGAACTAGAATTCGAAATCTCCCTTACTAATTTATCCAACCTATCGAGACAACTAAACAGTATGTCCACAATTTCAGTTGTCAGGATCATTTTTTTTGAACGGATTTTATCCAAAACATTCTCCATCTCATGAGTTAGATTTGCCATCTTATCAAATCCCATGGTTGCAGCCATTCCCTTTAAAGAATGAGCCGCGCGAAAAATATTGTTTATCAATTGATCGTCATTGGGATTGTTCTCTAATTCTAGCAAGTTTTGGTTCAACGACTGAAGATGTTCCTCTGATTCATCCAGAAACATTCTCAAATATTGAGACATGTCCACCTGGCAACCCCCCTTTTCGCTAAAATTCATTCTTTACTAATTAAGTACCTTATTCACTGCTTCCAAAACACGATCTGCTTTAAAAGGTTTTACAATAAAATCTTTTGCACCTGCCTGAATCGCCTCAATTACCATTGCCTGTTGTCCCATAGCACTACACATGATAATTTTAGCACTACCATCAGAACCCATAATTTCGCGGACGGCACTTATCCCGTCCATTTCAGGCATGGTAATATCCATAGTAGTTAAGTCTGGCTTATACTCATTATATTTCTCGACTGCTTGTTTACCATTTTCAGCTTCAGCGACGATTTCATACCCTGCTTCTGTTAGAATATTTTTAATCATCATTCGCATAAATGCTGCATCATCAACAATTAAAACCCGCTTTGACATCCCTATACCTCCTTCAAAAGGTTCCCTTATTAAATATGCATACACGAATAAAGCAAGTATACGCACAAAACAATTTTAAGAACTATTTCGACACAATAACATTTTTCTCCTGCAAATAAAAACGAAAAGTCAGTAACTTATCCAAGAAATCAAGATCTTACCAGCAAAATTTGGTTTAATTTATGAATCGCGCACGCTTTGCGCGCGATTCATAAATTACTTAATAATATTGTGATTTTAATATTTTACTTATTTTTCATCTTTTCTAGTTCATCTAAAAGTCGATCATTTAAAACTTTTATATACGTTCCTTTCATACCAAGCGAACGAGATTCAATAACACCTGCACTCTCAAACTTCCTAAGAGCGTTTACAATTACCGATCTTGTAATACCAACTCTATCTGCAATTTTACTTGCTATTAACAAACCTTCCATACCATCCAACTCTTCAAAAATGTGCTCAATAGCTTCTAATTCAGAATAAGACAAGGTTTCGAGAGCAATTTGTACAGCAGCTTTTTTACGAGCCTTCTCTTCCAATTTCTCAGTTCTAGAGCGAAGAATTTCCATTCCGACCACAGCAGCACCATATTCAGCTAATACCAAATCTCCTTCATTAAAAGCTTCACCAAACCGAGCCAAAATTAATGTTCCTAATCGATTACCTCCCCCAATTACAGGAACTATTGTGGTTAACTTCTGAGAAAAGATACATTTTTCTCCTGCTTTAAATGCACATAGTCCACCTTTAACTTCTACATTCTGCTTAGTCCGATTCATTTTTAAAAGCCACTTATTATAATCTTCTGGAAAAGATCCTTTATCAATAACCTCTTCTAACATCAAATCACATTCAAATTCGTCTAGGAGATGATAACCTAAAACTTTACCTTTAGCACTTACCACATAAACATTTCCGTTAATCGTTTCACTCAAAACCAACGCCATCTCTGCAAATTCAACAGGTTGCCCTGCTGCACTTTGTAATAAACGATTAATTTTTCTTGTCTTGTTCAGCAAATTTTTCATCTTCTTTCCTCCAATTCAAGCTTCGATTACTTTTAGTTATAGAATAAATTTACTTAAATCTTTATCTTTAACTACATTATCAAGTTGATTTTTAACATATTGAAGATCTATGCTTATTTTACTTGTATCAAGTTCAGGTGCTTCAAAAGAAAGTTCTTCCAAAAGTTTTTCTAAAATGGTATGGAGACGTCTGGCACCTATATTCTCAGTCTGCTCATTAACTAAAAAAGCAATACTTGCAAGTTCTTTAATGGAATCAGGCGTGAATTCAATTTCAATCCCTTCAGTTGCTAAAAGGGCTGTGTATTGTTTAATTAATGCATTTTTAGGTTCAGTCAAAATCTGTTGAAAATCCTTTTCAGAAAGAGAAGTAAGCTCCACTCGAATAGGAAAACGTCCTTGTAATTCAGGAATTAAATCCGAAGGTTTAGAAATATGAAATGCCCCAGCAGCAATAAACAGAATATGGTCGGTTTTAACTGAACCATATTTTGTTACTACAGTAGAACCTTCTACAATTGGCAGAATGTCTCTTTGAACTCCTTCTCGAGACACGTCAGGGCCACGTCCTGATTCTTTACCAGCAATTTTATCAATCTCATCTAAGAAAATTATACCTGATTCTTCCACCCTGTAAATTGCATCCATTGAAACATCGTCCATATCAATTAATTTATTAGCTTCTTCTTGTTTTAATAACTCACGTCCTTGTTTAATAGTTAGCTTACGCTTTTTCTTTTTAGCTGGGAACATACCACTCAACATATCTTGAAAATTTACACCCATTTCTTCCATACCAGTACCAGAAAAAATTTCAATCATTGGCATACCTTGCTGTTCAACTTCAATCTCAATAATTTGATCTTCTAATTCACCATTTCGTAGCCTTTTTAATAGGCGTTCTTGCCTTTCTATAATCTGAGGATACTCTGTTGATTCATCACCATCTTCTTCAGAAGATTCATTATATCTTCCAAAGAGCATATTTAATGGATTTGACTGCTTTTTAGATGGTAGAGGTAACATCAATTCAACGACTCTCTCTTCAGCCAATAGGATGGCTTTATCCTCAACTTGAGCCATTCGTTCTTTTTTTACCATACGAATCGACGTCTCTAGTAAATCTCGAATCATTGATTCTACATCACGACCCACATAACCCACTTCAGTAAATTTTGTTACTTCAACCTTTATAAAAGGAGCGCCAGACAATTTGGCTAAGCGTCGGGCTATTTCAGTCTTACCTACACCTGTAGGACCAATCATCAAAATATTTTTGGGTACCACTTCATCCTTTAAATCAGAGGGAAGTTTTTTTCGGCGATACCGATTTCTTAAAGCAACCGCAACTGACTTTTTGGCCTGATCCTGACCAATAATATATTTATCAAGCTGTTCCACGATTTGACGTGGAGTAAGTTCTTCCATATAATCCCCTCCTAAATTAATATAACTCTTCAACAGTTATATTCTGATTAGTGTAAATACAAATAGATCCTGCAATTTCCATAGCTTTTATAGCAATCTCTTTAGCAGATAAATCTGAGTTTTGAACTAAAGCCATAGCTGCAGCTTGAGCATAAGGTCCACCTGAACCAATAGCTACCGTCTGGCCATCTGGTTCAATAATATCACCTGTACCAGAAATCACAAGCATGTTTTCTTGATTTGCAGCGATTAATAGGGCTTCTAATTTGCGTAAAATTTTATCAGTACGCCATTCTTTAGCAAGCTCAACGGCAGCACGCTGTAAATTTCCATGAAATTCTTCCAGTTTTCCTTCGAATTTTTCAAAAAGAGTAAATGCATCAGCGGCCGCCCCTGCAAAACCTACAACAACCTCTCCTCTGTAAATTCGTCTTACTTTTTTAGCACCATGCTTCATTATAGTATTCCCCATAGTCACCTGACCATCTCCAGCTACTGCAACCTTATTATTATGCTTTACTGCAACAATAGTTGTGGCCTGAAACATTTTCCAACCTCCTTCCACCAAAATATTTATTTTTTGAGTATAGGCATATTCTATTAAGTATTATCCCTTTAGACTAAACATTCTTATTTATTATCATATATACTATCATAATTATAAAGATTATGTCAAGATTTAAAATCATATAAATGTAAATCCTATACTAACGTAATATTAATTTATTTCATGAACTTTTATAAAATGATTCAAAAATTCTAATCCGCGCTTAGAAACTGTTTCTTTTTTTAATTTTTTGTCTTTTATCTTCTCCTTCAATGGAGGAAGGATTCCAAAATTAATATTCATCGGTTGAAAACTTTTCTGATTAGCTGCTGTTATATAATGAGTCAAAGCTCCATGTGCAGTTTCTTTAGGAAAAATTAATAATTCTTTTTTTTGAATAAGTCGAACAGCATTGAGTCCTGCAATAATCCCCATTGCTACAGATTCTACATAACCTTCAACTCCCGTAATCTGTCCAGCAAAAAAGATTCTTGGGTCAGTTTTCAACTGAAGAGTTGGTTCCAATAACTTAGGTGAATTTATGAAAGTATTCCGATGCATAACTCCATATCGGATGAATTCTGCTTCCTCTAATCCCGGAATCATTGAAAACACCCGTTTTTGTTCTCCCCATTTAAGACGAGTCTGGAATCCAACTAGATTAAAGAGTGTTCCTTCTAGATTATCTTGGCGTAACTGTACAACCGCATATGGTCTTTTACCAGTTCGTGGATCTTCTAATCCTACAGGTTTTAGAGGGCCAAAAGCTAAAGTCTTAATTCCACGACTTGCAATTTCCTCAATGGGAAGGCATCCCTCAAAGAAGTTTCCCTTTTCAAAATCTTTTACTTCAGCTCGCTCAGCATTAATAAGTTCCTGCCAAAAAGTTTCATATTCTTCTTTATTCATCGGGCAATTAAGATAATCTCCCTCACCTTCTTTGCCATAACGAGATGCTCGATAAACAATCTCTAGATTGAGGCTATCTTTTGCAACTATCGGTGCTGCCGCATCAAAAAAGTAACAATAATCCGAACCCAATTTTTCCTGAATGGCCTTAGAAAGATTATCTGAAGTCAAAGGACCAGTTGCAATAATTGTAATCCCATCTTCAGGAATTTCAGTGATTTCATCATAATTAATCTTAATACGGGGATTGCTTAAAATTTTATCTGTTAACGATTTAGCATATTTATCCCTATCTACAGCTAATGCTTGACCTGCAGGAACTTTATTTTCATCTGCTACAGACATTATGATAGAATTTAATTCTCGCATCTCTGTTTTTAAAAGACCAGCAGCATTTCCTAAGTGATCTGCCTTAAGGGAGTTACTACAAACCAATTCACCAAAATATTTTGTATGATGAGCTGGTGTCATCTTTTTTGGACGCATCTCACATAATTCTACTAGAAATCCTGCTTCAGCTATCTGCCAAGCAGCTTCTGTTCCAGCAAGTCCTGCTCCGATCACTCGTACCTTTGTCATTTTTCCTCTTCTCCTTCAATTTCTTGATATCCACAATTTTCATTTATGCAATAATTAATTTTTTCTTTCTTTTTCCGTTTCTCAACTAAAAACGCTGCACCACAATCTGGACATTGCCGCTTTATAGGACGATCCCAGGTTACAAAATCACACTCTGGATACTTACTGCATCCGTAAAAAGTACGTTTCTTTTTTGTTCGTCTTTGTACTAATTCTCCTTGACCACATTGAGGACATTCAACTCCGATTTTTACCATAAACGGTTGAGTGTTTTTGCAGTCAGGGTATCCAGGACATGCTAAAAACTTGCCGTAACGACCATGTTTAACAATCATATTTCTACCACATTTTTCACAAATCACATCAGTAAGTTCTGGCTCTATTTCAACATTTGCCATTTCTGTTTGCGCCTTTTCTAATCTCTTAGCAAAAGGTTCATAAAACTTTTTCAAAATACTTACCCAATTTACTGTACCTTCTTCAATTTCATCTAACTTATCTTCTAACATAGCCGTAAATTCTACACCTGTTACATCAGGAAAATGTTCTATTAAAAGATCAGTAACGATAAAACCCAACTCTGTCGGTTTTAAAGATTTTCCCTCTTTAATAACATAACCTCTTGCTTGAACGGTTCCGACAATCGGAGCATAGGTACTTGGTCTTCCTATACCATTCTCTTCTAATACCTTAACCAAACTTGCTTCGGTATATCGAGGAGGAGGTTGAGTAAAGTGTTGTTCTGACAAGAGTTTTTTCAAATCTAAAATTTGGCCTTCCTGCAAACTAGGCAACTCCTGTTCTTTTTTCTTTACCCCAAAAGTATCTACAGCTAAAAATCCCTTAAAGATATTAGTAGTACCAGTTAAACGAAATAAATATTTTCCTGCCTTAATATCTATAGTAAGAATTTTATTGATTGCAGGTTTCATCTGACTAGCAAGAAAACGCTCCCAGATTAGTTTATACAGTTTATATTGTTCAGGTTCCAAATATTTTCGAATCGCATCTGGTTCAATCTTGACAGAAGATGGTCGAATAGCCTCATGAGCATCCTGAGCACCTTTCTTTTTGCGATATTCCACTTTCTTTTCTGGAACATATTTCAAACTAAATCTTTTTTCAATATATTCTCGCGCTTCAAGTTGAGCCTCTTCAGAGATTCGCGTTGAATCAGTACGGATATATGTTATTAAACCAGTAGTTCCCTGTGGTAAATCTAAACCTTCATATAGTTGCTGCGCGACATACATTGTCTTTTTTGTACTAAATCCCAATATATTTGCAGCAGTCTGCTGCAGACTACTTGTAATAAATGGCGGATTAGGTTTACGCTGACGTTGGCGCTCTTTAACGAGTTCAACTACGTAATTTTCTTTTTTTAACTGAGTTTCATGTTCCTTAGCTTCCTTTTCATTGCTAATTTTTACTTTTTTATTTTCAATCCGATGTAATCTTGCTATAAAAGTATCAATATCTTTCACTAAATGAGCATCAATAGTCCAATATTCTTCCGTATCAAAAGATTCAATCTCCCGTTCACGGTCACAGATAATCCTAACCGCAACCGTCTGCACTCTTCCTGCACTTAGACCCTTACGAACTTTATTCCACAAAAGAGGGCTTAACTGATAACCTACAAGACGATCAAAAATTCGACGCGTTTGTTGTGCATCAACTCGATCTTTATCAATCATCCTCGGTGATTTTAATGCATTTTGAACTGCTTTTTTCGTAATTTCATTAAATTCTATTCGACAGAGTTTATTATCATCAATTTCTAATGCCCGAGCCAGATGCCAGCTAATCGCTTCCCCCTCACGATCCGGGTCAGTAGCAAGATAAATCTCTGTTTTCTTTTTCGCAGCCTTTTTTAAAGCTTTAAGGATTTTTCCTTTTCCTCGAATAGTAATATACTTAGGTTGAAAATCATGTTCAACATCTACACCTAATTGACTTTTGGGTAAGTCAATCACATGACCCATAGAGGCCTCAACATGAAAATGTTTTCCTAAAAATTTGCCAATAGTTTTTGCCTTTGCTGGCGACTCCACAATAACTAATTTATCTGGAACCAATTTTTCCGCCATATTCTCACCCCCACAAATCCCAAATTACTAATGAATCCAAAAATTATTTTTTTCTTCTACATCATCAAACTTCAGCTTTTTGATAAATATTAACTTTAATCTATTTTTAATTGACATTTTCAAAAGTTGCCAAAGTTCTTGTTTATCAATCTCTATAGCTTGAAGACTAAAACTTCTCCCAATGATTTCCTCCAACTCCTGATTGGCAAGGAGACCTTTACTTAATAAAAAGATAAGAATTCCATATGCTTCTGAAGAAAAGAGCATTTTTTCGCTTTGCGAAAAGATTCTCATGGAAGATGGAAGATATGTATGATTTTCATAAGATTCTGATATACCTATTATCTCCGCGGAAGAAAAAATTAATTCGAAAGCCATTTCAATATCTATAATATCATATCCAAGTTCTATTAAAGTTTGAACAATCTCCTCTTCATTAACAGTTAAATCTTCATTATGCAATAGTCTTTGAACCAAAAGACTTACAATCTCTATAATATTTGAGTTCATTTCCTCTCCCCCAATATAGATTCTCCTCATATTTTTACTTATCTTATTATATGGGTAATGATAAAATTTGTAAAGTATTTTCGCTACTTAAGACTAATTTAAAGCAAAAATTGGCCCTGGGTATTGGATAACTAGCCCTAACAATTCTAATTCTAAAAGAATTGCATTTAATTTAGAGATATCCAGGTTGAGTGCTCCAACAAGTTCATCAATCCCCATCTCTCTTTCTTTTAAAAGGGTAATAATTTGTTCTTGCACTGCAGTATATTTTAAATTTTTCCCTCTTGGCGAAATTTTAATCTCTTTCATCAACCCACCAAATTCATGAAGAATATCTTGAACAGAAGTAGTCAATTTTGCTCCTTTTTTAATAAGTTCATTAGTTCCTTGACTCATCGTACTAAAAATACTCCCCGGAACAGCAAAAACTTCTCGATTTTGCTCTAATGCTTGGTCAGCAGTAATCATGGCCCCACTTCTTACACCAGCTTCTATTACTACTGTACCATATGATAATCCACTGATAATTCTATTTCTAGCTGGAAAATTTCCTTTCTCAGGAGGTGTTTTAGGAGGATATGTAGAAAGAACAGCACCAGATTGAATAATCTCTTGATAAAGCTTACCATGCTCTTTAGGATAGATAACATCCACTCCTGACCCTAATACTGCAATAGTACGTCCGCCTTCTTCAATCGCGGTCTGATGAGCGTTTCCATCTATCCCACGAGCCATCCCACTTACAATAGTAAATCCTATCTTAACTAGTTCCCTTACTAACGTCCTGGTGACTCTTCGACCATAAACTGTCATTTTACGGGATCCTACTATCGCTATGCTGTGTAAATCCTCTTTTTTAAAACTCCCTCGATAATAAATAACAGGAGGAGGATCGTAAATTTGTTTTAAATTGACAGGAAATTCTGAATCTTCTAAACATAAAATATGAATCTCATCCTCTTTGCATTCCCTTAAAAAGAGTTCTAAATTGATCCTTGATCTAGTATCGATAATTTTTTGGGCCAACTTAGAACCAATCAAAGGAACAGATACTAATTCCTTTTTAGAAGCCCTCCAAACCCTTTCAGGTGTCTTAAAATACTCTATCAAACGCTTTACCCTAAGTGAACCAACTCCAGGAATTAACGAAAGGCCAACCCAATATTTTCGATTCATAAATCCTCCTAGCTTTTGATTTATGTACTAAGTTCTACAGGAAGTTCATTTCTCCTGCTGCTAATAACATAAACAAAATATTTTATTCAAAATTTTAACTGTAGCAGCGTTAACGCCGATGCAATAACTACGTTATTACATCTTAATTTTAACAACTTTCGGAAGGAAATATTTACTCCCACTGAAGGTAATTCCAATAAGATAGCTTATCCTCACTTATAAAAATTGGGAGATATTTGTGCTCTCTGAAAGCCCTTCCAAAAATGTTGTTAACAAGTTAATATAATAATACTCTAATTAATTAAAATGATGAAATATTTATATTAATTTGTATTTTTTATTGTCAAAAGGCAGGGTTTTGCCTATTAGTAACGAATTAATATTATAAACAAAATTATGTGAGGTGTTTTCTTATGAAGAGAATTGAGGTGGGAAGATTGGGTGAAAAGATGGCTCGAGATTTTTTATTGCGAAAGGGATATAATATTCTGGCGGAAAATTATCGAACATCACAAGGTGAGATTGATCTGGTGACAGAAGAAAATAAGACCATTATCTTTGTAGAAGTTCGTACTCGCTCCACTCGCTTATTTGGATCGCCTTTAGAAAGCATCACTCCTACAAAACGTGAACGTCTAATCCGTGTGGCTATTCAGTTTTGTGCACAGTATTATCTTTATTCACAAAATTTTCGTTTTGATGTAATTGGGATTTCTTTATATGAAAATATTCCAAAGATTGAGCATATTACAAATGCTTTTATCATTGGGAGGGATTAGGTTATGCTGGCCAAAATACTCAGCACATCCTATATAGGTGTAGAAGGGTTTCCAATTGTAGTTGAAGTTGATCTATCCAATGGACTTCCTGCTTTTGATCTGGTAGGTTTGCCAAATACGGCTGTTCGTGAAGCAAGAAAACGAGTTCGTTCAGCTTTAAAAAATAGCCCTTACCCTTATCCTCGTGAGCGAATTACCATTAACCTAGCTCCCGCTGATATCCCTAAAGAAGGTTCCTACTTTGACCTACCTATTGCTATTGGTATCCTAGCCGCTGAAGGGATTGTACCATCTGATAAATTATGCGAATTTGCTTTTATAGGGGAGCTATCTTTGGATGGAAAAATAAAACCCATTAGAGGAAGCCTAGCGATGGCACTAACCGTCAAAGAATTAGGATTACACGGCCTAATCTTACCAAAAGAGAATTATTCTGAAGCAAAGGCAGTACACCAGATTGAACTTGTTCCTGTTTCTAGTTTAGAAGAGGTAGTAAATTTTTTACGAACAGGTGATATTCATTATCCAGATATAAAGAAAACTCTTCCCCAAAATTCTATGGAAGTGGATCTCGCTTCCATTAAAGGACAACTATTTGCCAAACGTGGATTGGAAATTGCAGCATCAGGAGGACACAATCTACTTCTCATTGGCCCACCTGGTTCAGGTAAAACTCTTTTAGCTCGATCCATTCCTGGTATTATTCCCCCATTAAGTGAAGAAGAGTCTCTTCAGGTCACCCGCATCCATAGCATTGCTGGTATTAATCATCAAGCACAACACCTTTTAACCCAGCCGCCTTTTCGCCAACCCCACCACAGCATCACTCCAGCAGCATTAATCGGTGGTGGCAGAATACCACTGCCAGGTGAAATAAGTCTAGCTCATCATGGTATCCTTTTTCTTGATGAAATGGGAGAGTTTCGATCTGATCTTTTAAATCTGTTACGCCAACCTCTGGAGATGAGTCAAGTAGTGGTTACTCGTCACCAGCACCGAGTAATTTTTCCTGCTCAATTTATTTTAATTGGAGCACTAAATCCATGTAAATGTGGTTTTTATGGTGATCCTTCAGGACGTTGCATTTGTTCTTCCTCTGAGATTAGACGCTATTTTCAAAAAATTTCTGGACCTCTACTTGATCGTATTGATTTACAAATTCAAGTCTCAAGAATGAATAGTGATGATCTTTTTAATACCAACAAAGTTGAATCCTCTTCAACTGTTCGAACAAGAGTTTTTAAAGCTAGAGAGATTCAAAGTTATAGATATTGTTCTACCCCCTTTAATCTAAATAGTCAGATTCCTCTATCCCAGATTAAAATCTTTTGCCCATTGGCAACTAAAGCAGAAAAAATTCTAGCTCAAGCAATGGACCGATTAGAACTGACAGCACGTGGCTGCCATCAAATTATAAAAGTCGCTCGCACCATTGCTGATTTGCGTCAGGCAAAAATAATTGATACTGAAGATATAGCAGAAGCAATTCAATACCGTTCTTTTGATAGACTGCACTGCGGGTATTAAAATTATTCTAGTACTTCCACCCCCTCCTGTAGAGGAGGGGGCTTCCCCTTCTGAATGCCGTTAAACACAAGATTGAAAAAACTGTGAAGATATAATTGATTTTTGACAATATTATAGTTTGATTTTTATTTTTGTCAATATTAGTCCAAAAAAATAAACTCCCTAAAATTCAATCCTTCCTTTTCACAAAGTTTAATCAATCCTGCTAAAAATTTTTTGCCCACACCACGTTCCCCTCGCATTACTCGATAAACGTAGGAATAATCTAAATCTAATTTTCGTGCAAACATTACTTCGCTCCAGCCACGTGAATTAAGAAATTGCTCTGTTTTTTCCCTGTTGAGCCTCATGGTCACCACCCCTATTTTTACTTATGTCAAAATTATATACCTTAGAATTACATATGTCAATGATTTTGAGAAATTTTATCTGCAAATTTTAAAAAAAGTTATTGTCAAATGTCAATTAATAAGATACAATATAGTAAAAGGTGCATAAAGGAAGTGGGTAAGATGGCAAATAAAAAACAAATCCGAAGTGATTTTGGATTATATCTTAAATATGTTCGAGAATTAAGAGGGCTCACCATTACTGACTTAGCCAAATTTTCTAATGTCAGCCCCTCATACATATCACGAATTGAAAATGGTGGTAGACGCCCTCCTAAACCTGATATTTTGCAAAAACTTGCTCCACACTTAGGAATTGGCTACAATGAATTGATGGTAAAAGCAGGATATTTAAAAATGGACAACGACGATTTGCGTATTGAAGATGAAGGAACTAAAGAACTATTTGCGTCTTTGACAGAAGGAAAAAAGAAACTTCTTCAAACAGTAGATAATCTTTCAGAAGAAACTATTTTCCTTATTGCTAATACTATAAAACAAATTAAAGAAGAATCAATTAAAAATTCCGAACAGAATTCTGATGTTTAAACAATAGACGAACTGAATTTATTAAGTAAAACTCAGGGTCAATGTACATTTAGGAAAAATTTCCTAAATAAAAGTTTTCCTAAATGTACCTTAGACCCAACGTTGTACCACTTAACTTCCACTGAGCTTTTTCTCCATCCCAATATATACTTGCCGCAAGTCAACTAATTCCACTTCAAAGAGTCTCTCTTTATCTTTAGCTATTAGCTCACCGATCTCTTTCAAAGCAGCCAACTCTTTTGCTGATTTTACCATCTCAACATATAAATGATAAGTTTCCGAATAATTCGACTGTCTTACCATAGAAAAAGAAAAACGATGAATAGGAGTCGGTCCCAACTTAATTAAGCCAGAAAGATGCTCAGGGGCGCCATACCCTTTATTGCGTTCAAACCCATACCCTAGATACTCTTTACTGAATTTAACCATCTGCCTATCCCTAGTCACCTTTGCCACAACTGACGCAGCAGCAATAGATATACTCTTTGCGTCACCATCCACGATAGCCTGCTGATTGATGTTAATACCATGTACAGTTTTATCTCCATCTACAATAGCAACCTGAGGCTTAAAACCTTGCTCAATTAATTGATCAAAGGCATGCTTCATTGCTTTAAAACTAGCTTGGAGAATGTTAATTTTATCAATCTCTCGATTATCTACAATTCCAATTCCTACACCAAGAGCATTCTCCATTATTATATCAAAGAATTTTTCTCTCTCTTCCTCTCTAAGCTTCTTAGAATCATTTAAACCCAAGAAATAAAAATCTGGCTTGATGATAACAGCAGCAGCTACAACTGGCCCTGCTAATGGCCCTCTGCCGACCTCATCAATGCCAACAATCTGCGAAATACCTTGGCTCCAATATTGCCGTTCATGCTTTAACATTTCATCAAAACGTTTTTCTAATTTTTTCTTACGATTAAGTTGTCGTTCCATCTGCTCACCAAGTCGTTGAATACCCTTTCGCTGATCAAATCCTAATTTTTCAATCATCTCCAAGGTCGGTTCAATCTCTTTAATCAGATTCTGGACTTGGCTGATCGTCATCTGGGATAACTCCATTCCCATCTCTTTTCTCCCCACCCTTCATCGGTCTTTCAATGGTAATCCGTCCAATTCGGCCATCCCGAAATTCTTTTAAGATCATTCGAGCTGTTTGTTCGGTACGGATTCGTCCACCACTTTGAATAAAACCACGTTTTCTCCCAATTGCTAACATCATCTCATAAGGGTCTTCTACCAATTCTACACCAAAAAATAATTCTAATTCTTTTTGTGCATTCTCCATCAACCATCCAGTCAAATGAAATGCTACTTCTTCTTCATTAAAAATGTCACTTCGAATTGCACCAGTCGCAGCAAGTTTAATCCCCACTTCCTGGCTGTCAAATTTTGGCCAGAGAATCCCAGGTGAATCCAATAGGTGAAATCCTTCACGTACTTTAATCCACTGTTTTCCACGAGTAACACCAGGTTTATTCGCAACTTTTGCACTAGAACGCTTTGCTATTCGATTGATTAAAGCAGATTTACCAACATTAGGAATTCCAATAATAGCTAATCGAATATTGCGAGGATTACGACCTCGTTTCTTTAAACGAGCATTGATCTCATCTCCTTTTAAACGAACCGCCTCTAGCACATCTGCCAATCCTTTACCTTTCACAGCATCGACTGCGAAAGATGGAAATTTAGAGGATAAATGCTTAACCCAATCCAGAGTAATATCTGGATTAGCTAAATCAGATTTATTAAAAATAATAATGCGATCTTTATCTTTAACCAATTTATCAAGATCTGGATTGCTACTGCTAGATGGAATCCGCGCATCCAACAGCTCCAGAACAATATCTACCATCTTCAAATGTTCCTGCAATATTCTCTTTGCTTTGGCCATATGACCTGGATACCACTGTATATTTTTCTTCATTAAGCACACCTACCTATCTTTCAACAATTTTACCCTATTCAAAGGCCAAAAAACTAAAATAGCTTGACCTATAATATTTTCATTGGGAACAAAACCCCAAAAACGACTATCCTCACTGTTATTTCTATTATCTCCCAAAACAAAATAATTATCCTCTGGAACAACAATAGGGCCATAATTTGAATAACCCCTAGTCAAAAGATAATTTTCTTTTAAAGGTTCATCATTGACATAAACTTGTCCATTAATAATTTGCATCCTGTCACCACTTAAACCAATTACCCGCTTAATAAATTTACGCCTAGGTTCTAAAGGATACTTAAAAACAATAATATCATTTTTTTCAGGATCCTTAAATTGATATATAAATTTATTAACCAAAATCCTATCTCTCACCTCTAATGTAGGCCACATAGAACCAGAATGTATAAAAAAAGCCTGAATAACAAATATGATCAGGATTAAGGCCAAAATTACAGCCATAATAACCGATTTCACATATTCAAGAAAAGTTTCATTCGATAACATGGCTTAAATTGCTCCTTTAAAGTCGAAATTATAACAAGTTATTATTTCTTAAGTTTAACGACTTCAGAAGGAGATTTGGACTCCCACTGAAGTTTTAAAATTATTGTATACATTCTACCCCCAGCTATAGAGGAGATGACTTTGCCTTCTGAAATGTCGTTAAATAAATAATTCGACCACAAAAAGTATGTAAGCTCTTGTGCGACTAGTTTTTGTGGGCTAATCATAAATATATTTCATAAAACGAGAGGGATGGCAAAAAATCTGCCCTCCCTCTTTAAAAAATTGATAGCTTTAATATGCATTCTTATCTCTAAGTTTTGCTTTCTTACCAATAGTGCCACGTAAGTAGTACAATTTAGCTCTGCTAACATGAGCATGACGCTTAACTACATACTTAGCAACCTTAGGTGAATGGACTGGGAATGTTCTTTCAACCCCAAGACCATGAGATAATTTCCGAACTGTGATGGTTTCTCTAGCACCACCATTTTGGCGACGAATTACATAACCTTCATAAACCTGGATTCTCTCTTTCCCACCCTCAATTACTCTGTAATGAACAGCAACAGTGTCACCAATGTTCATCTGAGGAATATCATCTCTCATCTGTTCGCGTTCGATTTGATCAATAATGTTCATCTTGTTTCCTCCTTTCTCCAAGAACGTTCATGCCTGGTTTTATACAGGTAGCGGACCGCTCATATTCACACAAAATTTATTATAACATAGACAAGCAAAAAACTCAATATTTATTCAATTTTTTTTTCCTTTTTTATCACTGCGTCATTTCTAATTTCCTTCAATAGTTTCAAATCTGTTTTGCTAAATTTTAAATTATCCAACAACTCAGGTCTCCTCAAATAAGTTCGTTTTAAGGCTTCCTTCCGCCGCCATTTCTCAATTAATGCATGATTACCACTAAGTAATTCTTGTGGAACCTCTTTTCCCATAAATTCTCGGGGACGAGTATATTGGGGATACCCTAAGATACCCTGATAAAAAGAATCTTCTTCAATAGATGCTGAATCTCCTAATACTCCAGGAACCATCCGAGAAATAGAATCCACTAAAACCATCGCTGGAAGTTCTCCACCAGTCAAAACAAAATCTCCTAATGAAATTTCTTCATCGATAAGTTCCTCTCGAATTCTCTCATCTACTCCTTCATAGCGACCACATAAAATGACAATATCATCATGTTTTGCTAATTCAATTGCTTTTGCCTGATTAAAAGGCTGACCTTGAGGAGACATAAAAATTCGGTGTAATGGTCTTTTTGTCTTAGAAGCAATATCCTGAAAAGCACTAAAGACAGGTTCGACCTTCATCACCATCCCAGGCCCGCCTCCAAAGGGATAATCATCTGTAGTTTTATGTTTGTTAGTAGCATAGTCTCGAATATTAATCAAATTGATTTGAATCAAGTTATTTTTCTGTGCACGTTTTAAAATACTTTCTTCGAAGACGCTATGAAACATCTCTGGAAATATGCTCAAAATATGAAATGTAACCATATTAAACCACCTAATCTATAAGCCCTTCAAGGAGATGGACAATCATTTTTTTTCCTTCGACATCTATCTCTTTTACCACATCATGGATAGCTGGAAGTAAAACCTCTTTTTTCCCTTCCGGCGTAGACACATACACTACATAAATGTCATGACTCCCAGTGGTAATGATATCCTCGAGTCGTCCCAAATATTCATCTGTATCAGTATAAACATCCATCCCAATGATTTCATGGAGAAAATAATGTCCTTCTGGTAGATCAATTGCTTCTGAAGCAGGAATTTTTATATAATAATCTTTCAAATCTTGAGCTTGTTTAAGTGTAGATACTTCAACAAATTTGACTATAGCAAGACTCTTGTTGAACCAGACATTCTCCACCTGCATACGTTTAATATCATCTTCTTTTTCTAAAAATACTCTCTCTAATTCTAAAAACCTTTCTGGAAAGTCAGAAAGAATTAGACATTTTACTTCGCCCATTTGATTATGATGTCGGCCAATTTTTCCAATCGCAATCATCTCAGACATTTCTATCCTCTCCTCAAAGGTTGTCATAAATACTAGAAAGACCAGGAATATAAATCCTGATCTTTACAAGCTAACTATTGAATAATTTCTACATTTATTCGTTTATTCACTTTGGTAGCAGCAGCTTTCACTACTGTACGAATTGCTTTGGCAATACGTCCCTGCTTACCAATGACCTTACCCATATCATCATCTGCAACAGATAGATATATGGTTACGCCTCTTTCGTTATCTGTCTCCTTAACCATCACTTCTTCTGGATGGTCTACGAGGGATTTAGCAATCAATTCTACTAATTCTTTCACGGAGATTACACCTCCTACAAGAAGTATCTAATCGTAAAATTACTTCTTTATAATTCCCTGTTTTTTCAAAAGACTTCTAACGGTATCAGAAGGCTGAGCACCAGTAGCCAACCATTTTAATGCTTTTTCTGCGTCAATTTTAACTGTTGAAGGATCGGTATTAGGATTATAATAACCAATTTCCTCAATAAATCTTCCATCACGTGGACATCTAGAATCTGCAACTACCACACGATAAAATGCATTACGCTTTGAACCCATTCTTTTCATACGAATTTTTACTGCCATATCTTTCACCTCCTTATAAAAATTACGCCGCTCTAGAACGCTAATTTTCTATAATCTAAAGTCGTGATAATAACTGCGTTATTATCTCTTAAGTTTAACGACTTCAGAAGGAGATTTGAAATTATTCTATCACCTTCACCCCTCCCTAAAGAGGAGGGGGACTTCGCCTTCTGAAATGTCGTTAAATATGTTTAGAAGAAAGGAGACTTCATCCTTCCGCCTTTTTGCATACCTGTAAGCTGTTTCATCATCTTGCGCATTTGGCTAAACTGTTTTAGTAACCGATTAACTTCTTGAACAGATGTCCCACTTCCCCGAGCGATTCGTCTTCTTCGGCTACCATTAATAATATCTGGATTATTCCGCTCTTTTTTAGTCATAGAGTTGATAATCGCTTCTAAATGATCAAGGGCTTTTTCATCTACCTGTAAATTCTTTAATTGCTTGACTTTACCCATACCAGGCATCATACCCATAAGTTGATCTAAAGGTCCCATCTTCCGTACCTGTTTCAACTGATCAAGAAAATCTTCAAAGGTAAACTGCTGTTTTCTAAGTTTTTCCTCAAGTTCTTGAGCTTTTTTAAGATCAATACTTTCTTGAGCTTTTTCAATCAAACTCAAGACATCACCCATACCCAAAATTCTAGAAGCCATTCTATCAGGATAGAATGGTTCAAGTGCATCCATCTTTTCTCCCATAGCAGCAAACTTAATCGGTTTTCCTGTGACGGAACGGATAGAAAGAGCTGCCCCCCCTCTTGCATCACCGTCAAGTTTAGTTAAAACAACTCCATCGATCCCCAGTGCTTCATCAAAATGTTCAGCTACAGTAACAGCATCCTGACCTGTCATGGAATCTACAACTAATAATATCTCATGAGGTTTAACAGTAGTTTTTATCTTTTTTAACTCTTCCATTAACTCTTCATTAATATGCAATCGTCCTGCGGTATCTATAATAACATAATCCCGATTATTTGATTCAGCAAAACTTAAAGCACCCTTGGCAATATCTACAGGATTAGTCTGATCACCCATTGAAAAAACAGGAAGTTCTAATCTCTCGCCAAGTACCTGAAGTTGTTTAATTGCAGCAGGACGATAAATATCAGCAGCAACCAATAAAGGTTTTCGACCTTGCTTAGCCAGAAGTTTTGCCAGTTTGCCAGTCGTGGTAGTTTTACCAGCGCCCTGCAAACCAACCATCATGACAACAGTAGGTGGCTTAGAAGATACAGCCAATTTACTTTGGGTTCCACCCATCAATTCGGTTAGCTCTTCATTTACAATTTTAATAACTTGCTGACCAGGAGATAAACTTGCCATCACTTCATGACCAACAGCTCGCTCTTGAATCTTTTTAACAAATTTTTTAACAACTTTAAAGTTAACATCTGCTTCTAATAAAGCCATCTTAACTTCTTTTAAAGCAGCCTTTACATCTTTTTCATTCAACTTACCCCTTCCCTTTAATTTAGAGAAGGTTGTCTGAAGTTTTTCAGCTAAACTTTGAAAGACCATCATATCCCTCCTTTGGGCTTTTAAGAAAGCTCGTTGAGCACTTTGATAATCTCTTTATATTTGTCAGATTCACACTCTAAATCTTCAATTAATTCTATAACATGTTGAATCTTTTCTTTTATAATTTCTGTCTTTGCAAGAAGTTGAAGCTTCTCATCATATTCTTTTAATAATTTTTCAGAACGGTGTAAATTATCATAAACTGCCTGACGACTCACATTGCATTTCTCCGCAATCTCGCCCAGTGATAAATCTTGACGGAAATAAAATTCCATAAACTCTATTTGGCGAGAAGTTAACAAATTACCATAAAAATCAAATAATTCGCCCATTTGAATCATTTTTTCTAACAAGAATATCACCCGCAAACTGTCAAGGTTAAATACTTTACAGATGCTATTATATATAACATCAGAGAACTTGTCAAGTATTATTGTAAATTATTACGAAACAAAGTACTTATCGTTCCGATGAGTACAATTACGCCCTTTATCTTTAGCAGCATATAATGATTCATCAGTGGCTTTTAATAAATCATCCATTGTTTCAATCACTGAAAGACTGTTATCAGCAACTCCAAGGCTTATCGTTACTTTACACGATCGATTTGAATGATGAAATTCCTGATTCATCACTAAAACTCGCAATTCTTCAGCAATTTGATACCCTTCATCTGTGCTTAGATTTGGTAGAAGAATCACAAATTCTTCTCCTCCATATCTAGTTAAAAATCCTTTTTCTCCAATAGTTTTCTCAATAATATGAGCTAAATTCTTTAAAACCTGATCCCCCATTAGATGACCATATGTATCATTGATATGCTTAAAATGATCAATGTCTAACATAATCAAAGTTATTAAATTCGGAACTGACTGAGCGAAATGTTTATTTAAATAATTTTGTAGATATTTTCGATTATATACCCGTGTTAAACCATCGATATTTGCCATCTGCTTAACTTGAGCATACAATCTAGCATTTGCTATAGAAATACCCAACTGTTCTCCAACAGACTTCAGTAATTGTGGATTATATTCAGAAAAACTGTTTGGTTTATAATGAGTTAACACTAATACTCCTAAAACTTCGTCTTTATGTTTGATAGGAATATTCATCATTGACCCAAATTCTCCACAATTTATAGAATTTTCAATAGTTAGTTCTCCTGTCATAAAAGTATTGCGAATCTGAGATCCACAAACTCCCATAAAAAAATCTCGAACCATCTCTTCTTCGCAAAAATTAGTCGCTTTAATCTGCAAACCCCTAAAAGTTCCGTCTTCAGTAAGATATATTGCAGCGTATTTAGCTCCACTAATCCCAATAAGAATATCAGGGATTAATTCTAAAAGATCATTAATATTTAGAATCGAAGAAACATAATTACTAATCTGTTGGAGAACAAAAAACTCTGAGTTCACTTGATTTAATTTATCATTTGTCTCTTCTATATTCTTCATTTTGTCATCAATCATTCCTCCAACGTAAGCCGTTAATAACAAACTTATTAAGAAGAATATTAAGTTAACTATAAACTGTACAACTTGCCCCTTCATTCCAAAAAACCAGTAAAATACTCCATAAAGGAGACTCACATGAATAGCATAAACCACAGCTTTTTTTAATCCATAATAGTGAGCAGTTAGTATAGTTGACACATACAGTAGAAATATCACTGGTAATTTCCATGAAGTCAAACTCAAAATTAAAAGAATCAAGAACAGATCAATATATCTGAGACTGTATAAATCTTTTTGATCCGGTTTTCCAAGTAAACGAGCTAATTTAGAATATCTAATCAAAAGCAGTATCAAAATTCCGAATACAATCCAGAAGCGACTTGGTTCAAAGGGCTCTGTCCAATGAGTATATAGTAATATTGCTAAAACATAGAGAATACTACTTACTCGAACTAAAGAACCTTTGTTGTGAATTTTTTTAAATTTTAGCATATTTCCACCTACTTATGTAGTAAATATTACTCTTCTGCAAATAGAGCCTTAACAAACTCTTCGGGTTGGAAATCCTGTAAATCTTCTGCTTTTTCTCCTACACCAATTAACTTGATTGGAATATTTAGATCATCTTTTATAGCAATAACGATTCCACCTTTTGCAGTTCCATCTAGTTTAGTCAATACAATTCCATCAACCTGTACTGCTTCATTGAAAATTCTAGCTTGATTTATCGCATTTTGTCCAGTAGTAGCATCTACTACCAGCAGAACTTGAACATGAGCATCACCTGCTTCTTTTCCAATGACTCGACGAACTTTTTTTAGTTCTTCCATCAAATTTTTCTGTGTATGTAATCTTCCAGCAGTATCTACAACCAATAAATCTACATTCCGAGAACGAGCAGCCTGAACTGCATCGAAAGCAACAGCTCCTGGATCAGCACCCTCAGAATGGGCAATTACATCTATACCAACCCTATTACCCCATACTTTTAATTGATCTACAGCTGCTGCACGAAAAGTATCGCCAGCAGCCAACAAAATTTTCTTATTCTGCTTTTTAAAGCGTTCAGCAATTTTGGCAATAGTAGTCGTTTTTCCAGCTCCATTAACTCCGACCATTATAATAATATTAAGTCCAGAATATAATTCTAAAGGAGAAGAATCTCCTAAAAGATTGCTGATCTCTTCTCTAAAAACTTCTCTCAGTTCAGATGGTTCTTTAAGCCGTCTCTCATCCACTATCTCTTCTAAACGTTCGACGAGTCTCATTGTCGTCTTAACTCCAACATCTGCTCGGATTAAAATTTCTTCTAATTCTTCAAAAAAATTATCATCTATGGCTTTTCCTGTAAATAGATTCTCTACCTGTCCTATAAAACCCTTCCTCGTTTTGGATAAACCTTCTTTTAATCTTTGAAAAAAACCAACTTTCGGTTTAATTTCAGGATTTGTTTCTTCCTCCTTTTTTACATCTACATGTAATTCTTCCTTTGCCTCCAAACCATGCTGCTCTTCATTCTCCTTTTTTCTCCCAAAAATTTTCTTTAACATTTTAATCCTCCCCATTAACTTTATGTTTCAAAACATTAATTTTTACTGAATTTCAATAGGTTTGCAAAGATCTGTATACTCCTGAACAATAGCAAAGCGTTTTTTTCGAATTTCAGCTTCTTCATCTGGTGTTGAAGCCAGGAAAAATTTTTGTCCCACATCTTCATATTCTTCTGCTAACTCTGCTACCTTTGGATCTAATTCTATTACTGTCGCTCCCTTTACTACACCATGCTGATCATGACCGATTGCAATAATTGGCCTTCCCCAAGTTCCAGGGCCAGCCATAGCGTCCCCCATATGCATAACGCCTGTCCCACCTGGATGGGTATGAACAATCACCACATTTCTGGGTATATCCTCAGTATAAACTTCCCTTAACGATTTAGCACTAATATCTTGATAACTAGAAGCTAATAATCTAGAGGGAACATACCCCATACCACCCATAACAATTTCACCTGCCTGAGTAACATGCCCATTTTCATCTACCATTCCCATAGCCGCCACTTCTCGCCCCTGCTCAATAGTAGAAGATTTTTTAACTAAAGCATCAGAAAAAGCCTCATCAATTGAATTAACTGTATACCGCTCTAACTTCCACTCCCTAGGGGATATCTTAAACTCCGTTTCTTCCACATCTACCATCGAAAGTTCCTCGGAGATATCAAGATAATCTAATCGAAGTTCGGCTGATGCTTTCATCAATTGTCGTTCTTCTTCCATACTTTTAGCAGTTAAAATATTCAACTGAACCTCTTCAGAACGGCTAGCAAGATCATATAAATGAGAATCTGGATATAAAACACCTATTCCAACTAACTCTTCATTTTTAATTCCAATATTGATCACTGGAACATGAAAAAGGTTAATAGCCCCTGTGCTCACAATGATACCTGTTTTACCAGGATCAGTTGATATAATGGTAATATTATCCGGAAGCTGATTGATTGCCTCTAACAAAGATCTTCCTTCCATATCAACCAACTCACCTAAGAGTTGCCTAAAAGGAAGCCCAGAAATTCCACCATCAATAATCTTGGAACAAGATGTTACATACCCCTCGTCATTGATTAAAGCAATCCCACCCGCACCACGTCCCTGGCCTAATTCATTACTGCGTTCTACCAACCGGTCAACTACCGTTTTGGCGATACCACGTATTTTCATTTGTCTCCTCCTCCGATGTCTAGTATATTTAATGATTAGCCCACAAAAAGTAGTCGCATAAGAGCTCACATACTATATATAGTACCGAATTAGGCAGTTTCAGTACTATATATAGTATGTGGATACGACTAAAATACTTTTTGTGGACGAATCATTTTCTATAGATAGTTTCTCACTGGTTTGAAGTAAATATGCAGTTAGCTAACTTTTTCGGAGAATTTATAAGAGATCAGCTTGGAAACACCTGATTCTTCCATCGTCACTCCATATAAAACATCAGCTTCCGCCATTGTACGACTGCGATGCGTAATAATTACAAACTGAGATACTGAGCTAAATTCCCGTAAAAAATTGCAAAAACGTTCCACATTTGCTTCGTCCAAAGGTGCATCAATCTCATCAAGAATATAAAAAGGACTTGGTTTGACTTTTAAAAAAGCAAAAATCAAAGCTAAAGCAGTTAAGGCTTTTTCGCCACCAGACATTAGAGAAAGTTTTTGCAATTTTTTACCTGGAGGTTGGGCATTAATCTCAATTCCTGTCTCCAATAAATTTTCAGGATCAGAAAGTATTAGTTCAGCAGAACCACCACCAAAAAGTTTAGTGAAAACTTCCTTGAACTCCACTTTAACCAAATCATAGGTTTTTGTAAAACGTTCTTTAATAGTCTCATCTAATTCAGCAATCATTCCTAGCAAAGATTCTTTTGCTTTATTTAGATCATCTAATTGTTCTTTCAAAAAAGTTAAGCGCTTTGTTAAAGTTTCATACTCTTCCTCAGCAGCTAAATTCACAGCGCCAAGAACACGAAGTCTCCATTTTAAACTACGAATCCGTTTCTGAACCCCTTCCAAATCTTCTACAATTTCAAAATCTCCAATGTAATGATCAAGATCAATGCCATGATCTTCTTTCAGTTTTTCTTTAGTCATCTCTAACTTTGAAGTAAGCTCAGCAATTTTTACTTCATATTGATTCACTTCTTTTGTTAGTTCACTCACCCGGCGATGAAACTTTCGAGCACGTGTGTCTTCTTTTCTAAAGGCGCCAGACAAATCTTTTTCTTCTTGCTTTAACCTTGCAACCTCTTCCCTCGCCTTCTCTTCATCATGGTGAATATGTATTTTATCTACTTCAATAGCCTTAATCTGATCCGTATACTCTAACTTATTCAACTCTAATTCTTGCCATTCATCTTCTAAACTTTGAATTTTAATAATATTCTCTTCTCTTTGCAGAACAATCTGTTCAATGCGCGCTTGGTAATTTTTCTCCTGTTCATCTAAAGAAGCTAATTTAATCCGTTTTTCTGTCCTTTCCACTTGAATAATATTCTTTTCTTCTATAAGCTGATTGTTTTTCAATTCTAAAGCTTTTAACTCAGCTTCTTTTTGAGAGTTTTCAGCACTAAAAAAATCTAGTTCCTTTTGAAGTCGTTGAATTTCACGATCTAAGCTACCCAATCGTTCATGGTTAGCTTCAAACTCATGATCTACATTGCTCAGTGAATCAACTTGTTCAGTAGTATCTTTTTGTAATTGTTGCTGGTCTTTAAATAAACTAGCTCTATTCAGCTCTAACTGATGAATCTTACTTTGCCAACTTTCTAATTTTTGTGCCTGTTCTTCGACTTGTGTCTTCACATTCTTACCTTGTTGTGAAAGTTTTAGAAGTTCTTCATTTAAACCATTTACCTGGATAGATAATTCATCAATCTCCCTATTTCTACCTAATAAATTATGATTATGAGACTGACTGCTTCCCCCGCTGACAGCACCTCCAGGATTTATATTATCACCATCTAAGGTAACAATTCGTAATTTTTGTTCTCCTGCTCTAGAAATCTTTAATGCCGCATCCATATCCTTGGCAATAATAATTCTACCAAGCAAATTATTTACAACTGGAGTAAGATGAGGATCCGTTTTGACAAAATTAGCAGCAACCCCTAAATACCCATCAATTTTCTTGAGAACTAATGATTCGGTCATACGATTACCACGAACCATATCCAGAGGTAAGAAAGTAGCCCTTCCTCCCCTCGTTTTTTTCAGATAATCAATGGCTTCTTTTGCATTTTTTCCAGTATTTACAACAATATTCTGTAGCCCACCTCCTAAAGCTGCAGCAATAGCTTTTTCTTTATTTTGATCTACATGTAAAAGTTCTGCTACAACTCCAACAATCCCGACAAGCTTATTACGAGCTCGTAAAACATTCTTTACTCCCCCATAATAACCTTCTAAAGAGTTTTCCAGATCTTTTAACACTTTTAATCTCGATTTAACTCTATGAAACTCCTCTCTAAGAGAAGTATATTTATCTTGCAATTGATGTAAATCTTTTTGATCTTCAACCTGACGTTTGCTAAGATAATTATGATCTCTTTTTACTGAGACCAATTCATCATTTACTTTTTTTAATTCCTGCTCAACCGTGTGTAGTTGAGTTATAGCTTCGTCTAAACTGCGATCTTTATGAGTACGTGATCTGATCAATTCCTCAATTTTCTGATTCAACAGCTTTTCTTCATCCTGATATCGATTCAATTGAGTATTCAATTCACTCCGCTGTTTTAAAAATTCCATTAAATCAGACTTCAAAATTTCTATCTTTTCTATATCAATTTGAATTTCATCGGCTAATTCATCCATCTTTTGCTTATCTTCATCAATAGATTGATTTAATTCTTTTCGTAAAGAGGAAAGATCAATCAAGGATGTATTATTCTGAACTTTTTCCTCGTCATATCTTGTATTTCCACTTTCTCGTTCTTTAATCTCAACCTGGATACGCTGTTGTTGATTTATCAGGCTATTTTGTTTCTCTAGAATCATAGCCAGACGATTTTCCATGCTTTCCCGAGAGGCCTTTAATTCGAAATATTGGTTTTGTTTATTATTGAAAAGTTCATTAATTTGATCTAACTCATTTTGTAATTGCTCTACTTTGGCATCAAAAGAATTAACAAGTTCCTCACGTTCATGAAGGTTTTTTGCTAAGCGATCTCTATCACCAATATAAGTATTCAGCTCTTTATCATAAAAAGTCGACTGAGTTAAAAGCATGGATTCTTCTAATTCACTAAGCTCAGATGAATATTCTTTATGTTTTCGAGCGTTTTCTGCTTGTTTTTTCAAAGGTTCAGCCTGTCTTTCTAATTCAGAGACAATATCTTGAACTCTTGCTAAATTAAGCTCAGTTCCTTCAAATTTTTTCATAGCTTCATTTTTTTTTGTCTTATATTTGATAATTCCAGCCGCTTCTTCAAAAAGAACTCGGCGGTCTGTTGGTTTGCTACTTAAAATAGTTTCCACTTTTCCTTGTCCGATAATAGAATATGCTTCTTTACCAATTCCTGTATCCATAATCAGTTCTTCAATATCTTTCAAACGACAAACTGAATTATTAAGTAAATAGTCACTTCCACCTTTTCGACTTACTCTTCTACCAATTGAAACTTCGGAATATTCTATAGGTAAATGGCCATCACTATTATCCAATACCAGCTGAATTTTAGCAAATTCCATCTGCTTACGCTTATCGCTTCCCGAAAAAATAATATCTTCCATTTTGCTGCCTCGCAAACTCTTTGCACTCTGTTCACCTAAGACCCAGCGGATGGCGTCAACTATATTACTCTTTCCACTTCCATTCGGTCCAACAATTGCTGTAATGCTTGGCTCAAAGTGAATTTTTGTTGCTTCAGCAAAAGATTTAAATCCATGTACTTCTACCCTTTTCAAATACAAAGCCATCCCTCCGATTCATATTTACCCATCTATACATTTTACCACATAGTGAAAGAAAAGTGAACGAAAAAAAGACCTATCCCATAAAAATAAAGGATAGGCCTTATCTCACATACGTTTATGCTAAATTTTTAAATCTTATCTTGGCTCAACAATGAATTTAATCGCTGTCCTTTCTTCACCTTCAATTATTACTTCTGCAAAGGCAGGAATTGTAATCAAATTAATTCCATTAGGTGCAACAAACCCTCTCGCGATAGCTATCGCCTTAATCGATTGATTAACTGCTCCTGCTCCAATTGCCTGTAGTTCTGCAGTCCCTTGTTCCCGTAAAACAGCTGCCAAAGCACCAGCTACAGATTTAGGTTCTGATTTGGATGATACCTTCAATACTTCCATGCTCTTCTCCTCCTTTGAAATGTATGTAGTATGCTAAAAATGTATAATAACTTATAAAAGATCGCCCTATAGTAACTGTTTTTTAAAAAATAATTGCTAAGCTAATAATATATATTCTCTAAATTTAAGAAAATTCCTTCTTTTAAATATCTGAATTTTCTTAATTACGTATATTTTTATCTATTTTCTTTAAAATTTTTACTTCTTTTGTCGTTAAATGTCTATAATTTCCACTTTTTAATTTTTCTAATGTCAATGGACCCATACTTACTCGAGTTAACTTCAAAACAGGATATCTTACAGCATCCATCATTCTTCTCACCTGTCGATTTCGTCCTTCTTGTATAGTTATCTTTATGATAGAAAAATTTCTTTTAGCACTAATTAATTCTACATACGCTGGAGCAGTCATTCCATCTTCCAATTCTACACCCACTTGTAGATTCCGAATAGCCTTTGCACTTATATTCCCTTTTACTTTAACCTTATAAACCTTGTCTATCATATGACTTGGGTGAGTCAAAGCATAAGTTAAAGAACCATCATTTGTCAAAAATAGTAGACCCTCTGTATCTGAGTCTAATCTTCCTACTGGATGAATACGCTGGGGAATATCTTTGATTAGATCAAGAACAATTAAACGATCAAAAGGATCATCCATGGTTGTGATATAACCAATTGGTTTATTTAACATAATATAAACCATCTTCTCACGAGAGATAAGTTCTCCATTCACTTCAATATTATCTTTTTTAGGATCAACTTTAAAACCTAATTCAGTAATTACTTTACCATTTACTTTCACTTTACCTTCCACAATAAGTTCTTCTGATCTTCGCCTAGAAGCAATACCTGCCTGTGCCATCACTTTTTGTAATCTTTCCATTTTTAATACACCTCTCTTTTTACATTCAATACTTTCATCAACTCTTTTTCTGCTTCACTAATAGTCAGGGGAATATCAACCATAATTCCTCCCTTTTGTAGACGGGAGAATAGTTCTACCAAAATTGGTGGTCTTAAAGAAACCTGATTTAAAAACTCACGTTCCCGTAACACATCCTGAACATTTCCATAACGAATGATTTTTCCAGAATGAAGAATATAAATTTTGTCAACAATTTCTGATAAAAGATTAATGTCATGACTTGTCAAAAGTAAAGCTGTACCATAACTATGGTTGATCTCATTCATCAGATTAATCATTTCATCTTTTGATTCGGGATCAAGTCCATTAAATGGTTCATCCAATATTAATAATTCGGGTTTTAATACCATTGCTCCTGCTAAAGCTACTTTTTTTTTCTGACCTCCACTAAGATAATGAGGAATCTTGTCTAAAAGATGGCTAATACCCAACCTATTACTTACTTCATTGACCATTTGATATATCTCATCTTTAGTATATCCATAATTACGGGGAGTAAAAGCAATATCATCATAAACCGTCGGCCCAATAATCTGTTCATCAACATTCTGAAAAACCATTCCGATCTTTTTTACTACTTCTCGCTGTTCTTTGCTAGGCTGGTGTCCAAAGACAGTTACTTCTCCTTCTAATGGTTTTAATAGACCAAGGATATGTTTGAGAAGGGTTGTCTTTCCAGCGCCATTAGGACCAAGAATTGCAATTCGTTCCTTCTGATGCACCAAAAACTCTAAACCACAAACTGAAACCTCTGTTTTGTCTGGATAAATATGTTTTATACAATGAACATGAACAATCTCTTTCATAATATCACCACCAATACGATTACTATTATACCAGTTATGATCAGTAGAAGATCTCTCCAATGAAAATAAACTTCTTGTGAACTTCCCAGATGTCCAGTATAGCCCCGGATTATCATAATTTGGTACATCCTTTCACTCAAATCAAATGCATGAATGAAAAGAACCCCTAAAACTCCAGCCAGATTTTTTAAATTTCCAAGGACTCGAATAGGACTACGCCCACCCCTTAGTTTTTGTATTGTTAATAAATTTTGAATTTGACTGATTAAGATAAAAAAGATTCTATAAGTAAAAAACATCCCCTCTACCAAAACTCCCGGCAAAAAACGATATAACAAACCAAATATTTGTGGATATGGGGTAGTAAATATTAGTAGGAGTAAAGATAAAGCTGCTGTTACAGCTTTTAAAATCACAACACTGCAAGTTGTTACTGAAGACAATTTAAAAATAACAAAAGGTAAACTAAAAGAAGCTGGATAGATAGCATAATGACCAAATTTTATCAGAGAAATATTTGCTAAACGATAACCAATGAGTAAAACCATTACCAACATGATGAGTTGAATTGGTTGATCAGCTAATATAATTGAAACTATCAAAGATAAAGTAAGCAAAAATTTGGAGGCAGCAGAGCTCTGATGCAACATGCTGTCTCCTTTATTGGCTATTAGATCAATATAGCTAAGATTCATACCAACACTTCCTTAAGATTCAATTTGAAAGAACTATCTTTTGAGCAAATCTGGTCTAACCTTACTAAAAAATCGAACTATAAAAATCGTAACTATAACCTCCATAAAGATTCCAATAAGAATAATTGCCATGAGACCAACAAGACCTGAAATTCCTAAAATCGATACTTCTTCAAGGTAAGTGTTCAAATTTGATTCAGTTTGAACAACTTCTAAATCATGAGTTTCATGATTTTCATCTCCATGATTATGTGGAAGGGCAAACTCCCAACCTATTTGCGATGCACCGACTATGACCACCATAAATGATGTTGAAATAAGTAATGCTACCATCACTGCAATTCCTGCAGAAAGTATATCTTTTAAATACACTTTCTTTTTCAAAATATTAAAAACTCCCCAACCTACAAAAATTTCCAGACCCAAAACCAAACAATTAAGCCCAACAACTGTAATCCCACCATGACCCATAAAACTCAAAAAAGTATTTACAATAAAAACAGCGATAAATCCTAACCAAGGTCCAGCAAGAATTCCAGCTAATATTGTCAAATTTATATGTATAGGTAATCCCCCCACTGGAATAGACATAGTAATCAGCATTAAAGCACTAATCACTCCGAGAAAGGGAATACTTTTGCGGATATCTTCATTTTCTACTTTACGAATTGCAACTACCAAAATCACTGCTGTAATTAAATATCCAATCACCCACCAACTAATTGGTAAAACTCCATCAGGTATATGAATATGACTCATTTTTAATGACCTCCCTTAGATAGATAAAGTCGAAATAATAACGAAGTTATTATTTCTTAAGTTTAACAACTTCTATCCCCACCTATAGATGAGGGGAACTCGCCTTCTGAAATGTCGTTAAATGTATGATAGCCTTTTTTTGCTAATTTTATACTATCGTTTGAACACAAATAAAATGATGACAAAAAAGCCACATCCAAAATTTCCCTGAGCTTTATTTGCCATCATTTTATTTTTACTTTATTTGGTTAATAATATCATCTGCTAGATAAAAGTTTTAAACATTGATGATATCCACCGCCAAAATCGATCAACCAATGACTTTTTCGTTACCTCATCTTTGGCAATCAAATCAACCTGGCCCATTTCTTCTCCGTTAACCTCTATTTTCATTATTCCTACTTTTTGTCCTGCAAGTATTGGTAGTTCAAGATCCTTATATGGTTCAATCGTTCTAGTTGCTGTAGATTCCTCTCCTTTAGGAATTGTGACTCTGAATTCCCGCGCTGCGATGAATTCTAATAGCTTCTCTTGACTCTCAGGAACTTCAATTGCATGAACAGCCTGACCTTTTTTGATTAAGGTTATATTTATAAACTGATCCAGACCATAATCCAGTAGTTTAATCGAATCCTGCCAGAGTTGATCAGCATGAAGAACTACAGCTATGACACTTCTTCCATTTCTAGAACCTGCTGAAATAAGACAACGTCCTGCTGCCCTCGTATAACCTGTCTTCCCACCATCACAGTCTTGATAATTCCAAAGAAGTTTATTATGATTGCGCAATCCTCTGTCCCATTCATTCCCCGAAATCGTCTTATATTTGGTCTCATTTAATTTACGAAAAAGTTCATCTTGCATTCCATATCGCATAATCATTGCAAGGTCAAAAGCTGTGGTCAAATGGTTAACATCTGGCAAACCATTTGGATTACAGAAAGTTGTATTTATTGCTCCTATCTCTCTAGCTTTTCGAGTCATCAATTCAGCAAACTTTTCCACACTCCCACCTATATGCTCAGCAACTGCTACAGAAGCATCATTTCCTGAACTTAACATGACACCATATAGAAGTTCTTCTAAGGTCAATACTTCACCTGACCTTAGATATATCGAAGATCCTTCTTGACTTGCTGCTCGTAAACTTACTTTAACTTTTGCATCTAATTTACCTAATTCAATTCCCAAAATTGTTGTCATGATTTTGGTAATACTTGCTGGTGGACGACGCTGATGAATATTTTTTCCATATAAAACTTTCCCTGTTTCAGCATCGATAACAATAGCAGCATCAGCAGTAACATAGATCGAAGCAGTAGCGTATCTTGCAAAAAAACTTAGGATGAAACATAACAAAAGGGTTATGATAACCCGCATCAATCCTCTGTTCATGGATTTCACTCCCATTTACCCTAATCATAATAACAGTATTTACAATATAAAAAAATCTATTCACAATTTAGGTTTTTCTTAAAATAAAAAGCTCAGGAAATCTTTCCTGAGCTTAATGACTCTTATCTTCTTTTTTTACATTTTTCATAATTTCCTTAATTTCCTGCATCATCTCAGGAGCAATATTAATCAATCGCTCTAGAACTGCATTATTAGAAACTGGTAATAGTCGTACTTGATCTTTTCCTACCACCAAAAAAGCCACTGGATTTAAGCTAACACCTGCACCACTCCCACCACCAAATGGAGAGCCTTTAACTTCCTTACCATTGGAATCTTTAGAATTTCCATTGGTTTTTAAAATAAACTCACTTCCACCAGCAGCAAAACCAAAACTTACTCTTGATATAGGAATTATTACTTCTCCATTGGGAGTTTCAACTGGATCCCCAACAATTGTGTTTACATCCACCATTCCCTTAATATTTTCTAATGCTGAGCTCATTAATGTTTCAATTGGATGATCGGCCATCTATTCTTAGCCCTCCTTTTATACTCTTTTACGAGTATCCTTAACCCTGTAATCATAAGTTTACCAATTCGCACACTAAATATACTTTCAAATTGAATATCCACTCCAGCTGTTTCATAGTGTGGAATAACTTTGAGATCAGGAGTAGTTTTAATATCTGAAAAAATAGATAATATCTCCACAAAAAATAATTTACCAGCCCAAATCAACCCATTAGACATCCCTGTAATAGATGCATCAGAAAAACCAAAATGAGTGTACCAGATTAATTTTCTGCATTCACCTTTGATACTCATGATTAACATAACAACAACACGATAAATTGTTGCATTACTAAGCCATAATTCGTTTTGATCCTGATCTTCTTTGCGAAATGATTTCAACATCTCAGTCATTGCATCAAACTGATCAGTTATTTTCAAAAAAAATTTCAGTTTTTTAAGTAAATCTTTAAGATTTATAGAATGAACCCCATATTCGTTTATGACCTCTTCTTTCTTTTTACCCTTTGCGCCAGAAACTTCTGCTTCTATCTCCATGATTGGACCCAAAATCCAATTACGTATTTTGATTGCTGATATCTCGAAACGATAAAAAAGCAGCCCAAAAAATGCATCTACCTTGATCTCTAACTTATCATCCCAATTATAACGATAATAATTGAAATAAACCTTTACAGGTAAAAGGAGTATCAAAAACGCTATAAAAATCAAAATCAAAAATACCCAAGCCATAAATACTCCTCCAGTGATAGCATTCATCTGCTAAACTAATTGGAAACAATTACTCTAACGTTTATTTTACCACCACTGGCAAAGTTTATACCTTCAAATCTTTATCTCTAAAATCAACCACCACTCAACTAACCCAACAACGAAGCCGCTTCCTCCCACTTAAGCATTAACTCTTTAATTTTACCCTCCATCACTTGATTATCTTGATTTAATTTATTCAAATATTCCAGTTTCCCGAGATTTTCCGGTATAATCATAAGTCTCTGATTTTCCTCTATCTTTGTTTCAAGAGTAGCTATCTCTTCTTCAAGAGACTCTACTTCTCTTTGAAGCTGTTTTTGTATCATCTTCTGTTCTTTTTCCTGAGCTCTTTGAAATTGAGAGTGATTATGCTTTTTTTGTTCACTCTTTATGGCTGTTTTTGCCAACATTTTTTGTTTTTTTATCTCTGCTTTTTTTAATAATTTTTGTTGATACTTATCATAATTTCCCGGGTAATAAACCAATTGCTGATCTTCAATCGCATAGATCTCATCAACAACCCGATTTAAAAAATAACGGTCATGAGAAACAACCAGTAATGTTCCATCAAAATTTTTAAGTGATTCTTCGAATATTTCAATTGATGGAAGATCAAGGTGGTTAGTCGGTTCATCCAGAATCAGGAAATTAACCTGGCTATGAACCATCTTCAGCATTATAAACCGACTTCGTTCTCCACCACTTAAATCTTTTACTAGCTTAAATACCTCTTCTCCTACAAATCCGTAATGAGCCAGAATTCCGCGGACTTTTGACTCTGGCATTGGACCTACCGTATTACGCAAAGATTCCAAGAGAGTCAATTCCCCATCTTCAAATTTCTGATGTTGATCTAAATAGCCAATCTTCACATTAGCACCAACTTTTATTCCACCGTGATTAGGTTTATTCTCGCCCAGCATTAATTTCAGTAAAGTCGTCTTGCCTGAACCATTCGGGCCAATTAAACCTAGTCTCTGCCCATAAAAAAATTTTAAATCTGTTGATTTAAGAAGGGTTTTTTGATCAAAACTTTTTTGCACTCCCTCCATTACCAATACTTCTTTTCCACTCCGACCGCCCTCAAACTGAAGTTGGAATTTTAGCTCATCCATAGTAGGACGGTCTAACTTCTCTATTTTCTCAATCTGTTTTTCGATATTGGCTGCTTGCTTATGCAATTTTTCATTATCACCGATTCTGGCCCAGTTACGAATACGTTTAGCTGCCTCCTCTTTGTGCCGAATCACCTTTTGTTGATTCTCATACTTTTTTAAGGCAAGTTCATAACGTAACTTCCGCTCTTCTAAATAGTAGGAATAGTTTCCAGGATACTCTTCCTCTCCTCCATCTTTTATTTCAATTATTCTCTTGACCGTTTTATCAAGAAAATATCGATCATGGGAGATGATTAAAGCAATTCCATTAAATTTGTTAAGATATCCTTCCAACCAGTCGATAGCAGACAAATCCAAATGGTTAGTTGGTTCATCCAAAAGCATAATTTCTGGTTCAGAAAGAAGAAGAACAGCTAATTCTAATCGCGCCATCTCACCACCACTCAAATGAGTTATCTTGGTTTTAAAAGAAATAGTGAATCCCAAGCCTTGGGTGATCTGTTTCATCCTACTTTCATAGATATATCCTCCCTGTTCTTCAAATTCTGCAGAAAGTTGACCATACTCCTCCATATATCGATTGATATCTGCTTCTGTACATTGATTAGCCTGAGTCATGTGACCTTCTAATTCACGCATCCTGACTTCCATCTTCTTTAAATGGGCTGCCCCTTTCCAGAGCCTTTCCATAACTGTTTCATCTTGATTTCGTTTTGGAATTTGGGTCAAATACCCTATCCGTACATTTCTTCCAATCGCTATCGTTCCCTGATCAGGAACTTCTATTCCAGTAATCAACTTAAAGATTGTCGATTTACCAGAACCATTTGCTCCGATTAATCCTACCCGTTCACCGGGATAAAGTACCATCGAAAAATCCTCTAAGACCGATTCTAAACCAAAATTTTTCTTAATATGAGACAATGTAATCATAACAATTTCCTCCTTCGCAAATAAAAAACCGCAGACAATTTGCCTACGGTCAGTTTTTTTGGATAAAATAAAAACCATGGCAATAGGTGATCAACCTAAACCATGGTGGTATTTTTGATAAATTTTAAGTACTAAAAAATTATCTTACCCCCCATAATCTGGTTGAATCGTATTATTGAATTTTGGACGCACGAACCCCTTGGGGGAAAGGGAAATTGCTGTTTTAGAATAAAAATTGTACGCACCATTGCAGAACATATTCAACCCTCCTATAGTTTCAGATACATCTCACTTCATTTTACCATAATTTTCGGAAAACTGTCAAGGTAAGAACTAGATTTATAATACCAGGTTTGACTTTTCTAAATTTGGTAAGTTTTTTAACATCCCAAAACTACTCCCCTTTGGTCTGAGTCCTCTTCACTACCATTAATTACAATATTGCCGTTAGGCACGAATCACATTGAATATAAAATTGAAATCCTTTGTCAAACATACAAAAACTGCATCCATGTATCACGGTGCAGATTTTGATTATGTTCCTTTATTTGATTAAAAAAAATCACATAACTAGATCGACATATCTTCTACTGGAGAATTAATTTTTTGCATTAACTCTTGCAAAATTACCAAAACAATTACATTCATTAATGTCCCAGGAATTGCAACTCCTATAAATAAAGTTAATCCAGATGTGGGTAATCCAACCAAAATTGAAGCTGTTAATAGAAAGATACTTGCACTAAGTAATGATCCAATTATTCCTACTAACACTACAATAATTTTTTTAATTATCTTAACTCTACTTACCAAAAAATACATAGCTAATCCAGATATCAATTTGTCTATTAAATTTGGTATTTGCCCTCCTGGAAATCCAGTTGTTAAAGCAGTAATAATCCCAACTCCCAATGATGTTAACAAGACAAGTTTAAAGTCTCTCTTATTTAGAACCACTAAAAAAAGCATTACCAAAGTAAAATCAGGTTTCATTCCAAAAAGTATTGGAGGACATACCGTATGAAGAACAAATCCCAATCCAACCATAACAGACGCCTGAACAAAATCTTTTAAGTTCATTTTTTCACTCCTTACGATCTATGAAAATTTAAATGTGAAACGCATTTGACTTTCCCATTGACAATCCAATCAATGATATATGCTCCATTCTCAAGTTTGCAGTTACTAGTGTCCGTTAAATGATGTTTTCTCTCAAAAACAATAGATTCTAAAGATCCTATATGCACTTCGCCCCCTTCATATATCCTAACTCTTGGTTTATTGCCTTTTCCAGGCATAGTTAATCTATACTGTAGATATGCTGAAAAATCTTTCAAGGCTTTATTTTCCAAAGTAATTTTAAAAACAATTACTTCATTAAGTTGAATATCAAAACCATTCACAGCTTCTACTTTCATGTCAATGCATTCTGCAATCTCATATCCAAAAACATGTTGAACTTTTCCGAAATCCTTTTTCCGAAGCCATCGTAAACCATGCTTAATAACCCACTCTACCGTAGATAAATCTTTCTCCTTCCACATGGAACACCAATTTATTGCAATCTCTTGATTGTCTTTTGATATATCATTAATACTATTCGCCACCGCTTTATTAACATATTTTGATGGATCATCAATCAGATAATCAATAATTGAAAAGATTTTTTCAGGATCTTCTCGTAAGAATGGGATGAAAGGAACCCATACTCCCCTCGGACGAGTTGCTTCAACACACGCCCTTCTGACATTTTCTCTGGAATCATATTTCAACCTCTCCAACTCACTTATAAAAGAAGGTCCATTTTGCAATAGAAGTTGTCTCATCGCTCCCTGAGCATTTTCCCGTGGCCCTGTTGCAGGATCATCAGCGATTTCTATTAACCGCTCTAAACATTTGATAGGCTCACCACCCAAGGTGAAAACAAACATATCTGGAACTCTACAACGAATTCGATGATTATTCGATTTAGCAAAATACTCTGTCAATTCTAGTTGAGTACTACTATCTACACCCAAGCTTAACACATTTTCTGTAACATTTTTAGCTTGTTCAGTTAATGTTAGTTCATAAAAACCTTCTTCTATCATTGACTTGATTCTTTCTTCAACTATATTTTTTTGAAATCCAAAATCAAGTAAATGCTTTTTTACTCCCTCTAAATAACCATCCTTTGGATCAGACTTTGGAACCCCTAGACTCTTTTTTCGTTCTTTAATGATCTTCATTTTAATCCTCCATTACAAACCTTTATTTGCCTTTATACTATTAAGTAGCATATTGGTATAAGGACCAGAATTACAGGTGAATTTTCCATACTTTTCTTTTAATTCTGAAATTGGTACAACACAATATTAAAACCATATTTTCCAAAAAACAGCTTACCCTCATTAATGACAAAATCACACCTAGCAAAAAGTTTTGCAAGACACAAGTTTTTATCTACATCGCCAGCTAATAAATAATTCCTCTCTTCCTGTTTGTATCCTAAATATTTCAACATTTCATTAATGTTGTTCTTAAAAAACCTCTTTGAAATCGAAAATATTAGCTGCATTAACTTAGATATTCTTCGATCTATATCCTGCATTATATACTTATCAAAAATAAATGGATAATAAAGTGGTATGGCTTCTTTATAAATAGGTGAAGAAGATTTGAATTTAGTCTCAAACTGTTCTAAATTCAACTTAGCCATAGTGGGATACTTTAGAATAATTTGATCAAAAAGCGGCATTTTTTGAATCCTCAACTCTAAACTCTCCCCTCTAAGCTTTTTCGACATAACCTTCCTGCTTAATATATTTCTTAAACATTATTGAACACATAACCGGGCCAGCAAACATAATACACCCAAGTAATATCCCTAAATGATCATAACTAAGACTCTTTAAAATAACAATATAAGAAACTGTTCCTAATAAAAATACTAACTGACCCATAGTCATATAAAATGAACTCATTCTTCCAACTAATTTTTCTTCTGCGAAAGTAATAATACTTGTATCCAGAGTAACCTCTGCTGTAATCATTGTTATATCATGCAAAAGAACACAAAGAAGGAACAAGTAGATATTATTTGATAAGAACATACATGTGAAAATAATAGCATTTAGCCCATTTACTATAATATTCAAGTATGGAAAACTAGCTACATTTAGTTCAATCTTTTTTAAATATCTCTTGATTGCAAACCCACCTAATACACATCCAACACCACCAGCAGTATAAGCTAACCCTAGCCAAAACTCTGATTTCAAAAGTTTATCAAGAACTAACAACGAAAAGACTACATTCCCTATACCATATACAAACTGCCGAAAGGAAAAGATAGTTATAATATTTTTTATTATTGGGGTATTCTTTACTACAACCATTCCTTCTTTGACATCATCCCACATGTTCTTAACTACCTGTCCTAAACTCTTAGATGAATGATCTGATTCCATAACATCAAGTTTCATTGATAAAATAATCAGAGCAGACACGAAAAATGTACACGCATCAAAAATAAATAGAACCTTTGCTCCAAACAATTCAAAAAAATAACCTCCAATACCTGTTGCGATCAGCATTGTTGCGTACCTAATAATTGTTAATTCTGAAGTTGCTTTCGCATAGTCTTTTTTATCCTTAAATAATGTTGGGATTATAGCCATTCTAGTGGGATCAAACATAGCAATAGAGGCATTCATTATAAAATAGAATACATAAATCACAATTATCGAACTATTAGTATTAAATGCTAACAATCCGACTGCTATGCAAGATATTATCTCTGAAATAGCCATTATTTTTTGTTTATTAAATCGGTCTACAAAAAAAGCAGATGAAAAACTAAAAATGATTTTGGGTAAAAACTTTACAATAAAAGCCATACCAAGTGCTAATTCACTACCGGTTTTTCTATAGACTAAAGAAATTATTGCAATTAAATTAAACCAACTCCCAATGCTATTATAAGCTTCCTATAATTTTTCACTATTTCTCTCCTCCTAAGAAATTTTAATTTCTATTTTTTCCTTAATTAAATTTCTTATATACTCCATTTGATCATAACTTTTACCTATATAAAGAATCTGACCTATTCTTTCTAGGCGATGTGGGAAACACTCAAGAATATCTCCTGCTTTTTTATTAAATTGAATAGAAATAATTTCTTCTAACTCCTTGAGATCATTATTTATTGAAATTTCTTCTATCTTTCCTTCTGGATAACTCATATGAATAGATGGCAATCTATGTCCTATTTCTACAAAGTACGGTTCTCCCGTTGTAAACTTATCAGTTATACAAAAAGGGATAAACGCACCCTGATTAACAAACCCTTCAACACTAATTTCTGTGCCTGCTATATATTCTTCAACCAATAATTCTTGCTTGTTCTGTAGAAATCTATGTGATTTATAGTACTTTTCAACTATATTCAAATCTTTGGACGTCTTTACTTTAAACACTCCTACACTTCCCACCATATCTAATGGCTTTACAATCATTGGTCTTTGTTCCTCATCATCTATATACTTTTTTACTTCAATAATTCCCCGACATTTATTATATCTTATATTTGGTAACCCTGCTTGATCTAAGGTAACTCTAGTCAAATACTTATCACGAGTTCTCTGAACTGCTATCATTGAATTTCCAGTTAAATTTGCTAATTCACGTAATCTAGCGGCATTTTCTAATTGAAATTCTGATGGATATAGATTTTATTATCGTCTGAAACCTCTTTCATAGATTTAAGACCTTATAAAAAGCTTTCCCCCTCTTTAGATGCTATTGGATACTCTAAAATTGGGTAAAAATGATGAGAAATTGGATAAATATCAGTATACATTTCTTTTCTCTCCTTTTTTTATCTTAATCTTATGAATTGTATATAATTTTATTTTTACTATTTTTTTCTTCATTGTGATATTACCATAATTTTACCCAAGGAGCAATACTTTCGTTTGCTTATACCGAAAAAAACTATTAATTACAGATTTTTTGACGAACTTTAATTATTAGTTATTTTGCCAATTGAGAAACTTATACCTTTGTTTAGTGGGCCATTTATAAAAGAATATTATATAAATTTGATGGAGTATCTTTAACCATAGATAAGCTTTTTAACATTGTGATTTGAAGCAGTCATTCAAATACTCTTCATACATCAAATTTGCTGTAAATATATCCAACATTGTTTTGAATAGATTGTTCATCTATTCCTAAAGCCTCTAAATAATGCTCAATATGGCAAATGTAACTTTTAGCCTGTGGAACAATTTCAGAAATATTCAGGATGATTGAAATAGATTTTAGATGCTTTTTAACTTAATGCTAAAAGACTTATTCAACTATAGATATATTTATACCTGAAAAAAACCAGCCAAATAGCCCATGAATACTCCTTTTTTTACTTGTTCATTAACTCTTTTTGATATGATTCTATCTATAGCTTTAAATAGTTCAAGTATAGTTTTTATATGTTCATCATCACCATGTAATACTATTTCATCTTCAAGAAATTTTCTTTTATCTCCTTTAGCAAATAAAACTACTACTGTTTTATCTTCTTCAACATTAACATGACAAACATTTTTAAAACTCCTAACTGTTCCATCTCGCATTAGTAAATGATAATTCATCAACTACACCTACCTTTTTTTTATTAATCAACAAAAATATAATCCATAAAATTTAAACATTCCTTCTCACAAAGCTTAATTAAACCGCTTAAAATTTTTTTACCTACCCCACGTTGCTCTCACATCACTCGATAAACATATGAATAATCCAAACCTAACTTTTGAGCAAATATGACTTTACTCCATCCCTTACCTGTCAAAAACCTACTTATTTTTCTACATTCAATTTCATTGTAGTCACCCCTTCTAACACTTCACTTAGGATAAAAATACCTTATAGTCTGTTTTGTTAATGAAAATACTATATCAGGTAATTATTATTATAACTAAAAATTTTCCTATTGTCAATAATTTTCTTATTAATTTGACGTTAGTTCTAATATTTGAGTGTACCTATTTGACTTTTAATAATAGCTATAATATAATTTTACATAGGTAGAAATATTTTAAACGCATAATTTATTCGAATTGAGGTGTCCATATGGGTAATGACTCTACTTTTGGAGTATATCTTAAAAAATTACGAGAGTCACGAAACTTAAAAATATCTTCTTTGGCAAAAAAATCTGGAGTAAGCACATCTTATTTATCCAGAATTGAAGAAGGTAGTCGAAAAACTCCACAACCTGACATTCTTCGAAAGCTTACTCCTCATCTTGATGTTGGATACTTTGAGCTTATGTTAAAGGCTGGTCATATTCCCGAAGACTCTGAAATACTTTTTGTTGACGACGATCAAACAAAGCAACTCATCTTAAATATGAGCGAAAGTAAAAAACATCTATTCAAAGAATTAGATGATTTAGATGAAGAAACTATATTTTCTTTGGTGGAATTTATACAGAACTTTAAGAAATGCAATTTTAAAAAAGATTCAGATTAATCAATCAAATGCAAAAAGACTCCAAAATAATTGGAGTCTTTTTGCATTTGAAATCTTTTTACGAATTATATTTTCTATTGTTTATTCTCCTACAGGTTGTGGAAATGGATAAGAAAATACAATTTCATCACAACTTTCGCCTCCAGGTACAGGAAACGGATTAGCTAAAGCAACAAAAGAGCATGACACAATTAACAATATGATCATCAAAATACTAGATAACTTTTTCAAAATAAATTTCTCCTTTCAGTTTTATTTTGATTAACATTATTGCCAACTTTTATACAATCCTTCTTTAATCTTATTTGCTAAAATACTAATTGACTCCTTACTAATTTTAGCATCCAAATCAACAATGCTGTCCAGACACCTACACATTTCTATATACGCATTTAACTGACCAAACTGATCAAAAGCAACTAAATAAAAATCTTTAGCTTTTAATGTATCATCATATACTTCTTCATTGAGCATTCCATGTATTAAATTACTATTAGCTATTACATAAGAATTATTCTGCTTCATTGCAAATTTTTCAGCCTTATCAAGATATTCTTCTGCCAACTCACCTTCTCTAAGTCTTACATAAGTTGTAGCAATATTATTTAAGACATTAGAATCATTATTATCTATGGCGTAAGCTTTTAAAAACACACCAAGTGCTTCATCATATTCTCCATCATACCAATAACAATTACCTAAAACAGTGATAATTTCTTTATAAGTTTTAGACTCCTTATCATTCTCAAGAATAACCATGGCTTCTTTGCAAAAATCCATTGCTTTTGTAATATTTGATTTTTCTTTATTTTTTAAATACATTTGCATATAAATCCAGGCTAAATTACCCAAACCAAAAGTTTTAAACTTTAAAGATTCTACGTTTACCAATCGCTTAAAAATGTGAATAGCTTCTTCAAATGAACCTCGTTTTCCTAGAATAACTCCTTTTTTTCGTAGTAATTCAAGCTTTATTTCTAAATCATTTATTGCTTTACTATCTAATAATTCTTCAATTACTTCCAATGCTTTTTTATAGTTTCCAAATTTATACAATCCTTCACTTTGTTGAATTAAAACTTCCGTCATCAATTTTTCATCATCTTTTGTTATGTATCCTGCTATACAAATATTTTCCATAAAATTGTCATAATCTTTTTTTTCTATACTTTTTCTCGCTTCATCCAAATACCCCTTAACATCCTTACACACGTCTACATCCCCTTTCCAATAAATAATAATTCATTTTTTATTATATCACCCAGAGACAATTAATTCAATATTTTTCTTTTATTTTTTACATTTTACTTCACATTTTCTTTAATATTAGATTTTATCAACAACTAAAAACAATACATCTTATCCTTTAGCAAAATATCTAATATTTTTACTACTCATCTTATCTTTATTCGCTTCTGAAAACAAATCTAAAGTGTGCAAAATCTTTTGAATGGTTTTATACCTATGGCTGAAATAATCCTTTGATATTTAACTCAGAAACAAATACAAGGGAAATAAAGAGATTGTATGAAATAAATTAATCAAAAAACCGACTTAATATAAAGGCGTTCACCAAACCAAATTCTTAGTTAGTTAGTATAATCATGCTTCTTTTCGTCTGCCTTCTTTATCTAATTCATCTATTAACCAAGCTTGTAATACATAGGGCACGAAATGAAGATTACACATCTGCTATGTCATTGCGGATTTTAACCTGCGTGAGGTGCGACTTGCTTTAGATGGCTTTAATGTAGGACTTCAAATTTCAATCCACGCACCTGCGTGAGGTGCGACGTGAGCGTTCGTTTTATTTTTCGAACGTTCGGGCATTTCAATCCACGCACCTGCGTGAGGTGCGACTATGCTTGTGAGCAAAAACAATTCAGAGTAACCAGGATTTCAATCCACGCACCTGCGTGAGGTGCGACCGACGAAGGTATAATCAATGCTGCTAAGTTAGCAGATTTCAATCCACGCACCTGCGTGAGGTGCGACTTTATGCTGACGGTTGGAATGTCAAAACTGCTAGATTTCAATCCACGCACCTGCGTGAGGTGCGACAAAAGCAGCACTAGAAGCACTTGTAGAACAGAATATTTCAATCCACGCACCTGCGTGAGGTGCGACTGAATAAAGAAAGTAAGACGATTGTTAGATTAAATTTCAATCCACGCACCTGCGTGAGGTGCGACGTCATGGAGTGGACAGGTGGAAATGATGCACAAGATTTCAATCCACGCACCTGCGTGAGGTGCGACGGGGTGTGAAATGCTATACATCAAAGATCAGTATAGATTTCAATCCACGCACCTGCGTGAGGTGCGACTCAATATACATCACTTTTCACCTCTCAGCCATAATTTCAATCCACGCACCTGCGTGAGGTGCGACGCGTGAAGAACCTGAAAGCGGTAATCAAGGCTGGATTTCAATCCACGCACCTGCGTGAGGTGCGACGAGGTGAGTAGATTGTCGTACACTTCATGCGAAGATTTCAATCCACGCACCTGCGTGAGGTGCGACAGTTTATTTAATAGAGCAAAATCTTTGCTTTATATTTCAATCCACGCACCTGCGTGAGGTGCGACACTATGATTTTTCTGAAAGAGTTACTTCTGATAATTTCAATCCACGCACCTGCGTGAGGTGCGACTAAACAACAATCCGATAGCTTTAATCTTCCTGGTATTTCAATCCACGCACCTGCGTGAGGTGCGACGAGTAGAACGAGAGGCTTTTCCATTGTATAGAGTATTTCAATCCACGCACCTGCGTGAGGTGCGACTTAGTGGGTATAGAGCTTACAGATGAAATTGAGATATTTCAATCCACGCACCTGC
>DAOVRZ010000193.1:0-4025 GCA_030627905.1 Halanaerobiales bacterium | reverse complement strand
TGGCAAAGGGTCAGAATAGCCGGCAGAAGGTTTATCTATCTTCCTCTCTGTCATTGATAAAGATAGATCGTTAAATGATTCGGATAACATTTTCCTTTCTTTATTCATGAGATGCGCGCGCCCAGTTTCTATCCCGACCAGGAGGAAAATCTAGTTGAGCTGGGTAGTTACATTGAGTTATCTGTGCTACTGGATGCTTGTCGCAAATGAGATTCATATCCAATACTTCTCCCTGTTCAATATCTCCAAAAATAATCCAATATTTTGGTTGGGGTGTAAAGATATAGCTCATATTTGGTCGCGCTTGTTTTACAAAAGTACCTGCTCCAGACATACCTATACCAACGAAAACTAAATGCATAGGGATAGTATTATCTTGTACTATTTCTAAGACTCCTGAAATACCTTTTACTTGATCTTTAAAGGTAAATTCATTATCATTTTTGGTCAATGTAATTTTATTTTTGTTTACTAAATCAGCATCCTAGTTTTGATAAGCATTAAAAATTACTCCTGACTTTAGATATCCCCAGACGAAACTATAATCTGTTTTCGAAATGGACTGAATATTGGGGTCCGTTCATGTTTAACCTCCTTTTAAAAATGTATTTGCTATAATAAATTAATTTGTCTATAATTTTGTAAGAATCCTTTAAAAGCTAAAATTTATTTTCAGGGAGTACAACCCTTACTTTCTATTTAGATAGAGTGCAGCGGAAGAAGGTTATATTGAAAAATGACCAGTATAAACACTGGTCGTTTTCTTTTCTAAAGATTATTTAAACTCTAATTGACAAGAAGTCCCTCATCCTCTATAGGTGGGGGATGAATTGGCAAGGTCTTGATTTTATTGATATTCTATGATAAAATATAATCAGTCGTAAACATAAAGAATGTAGTAATAATAATGGAATTACATAGTGATAATCATTCAGTCTCTTTATCGCATTACCACTTGTTCCTTGTAGTGAAATACAGATAAAAAGTGGGCTGAAGAAGAATGATAATGATTACAAAACGGTTCGAAATCAAGCCAACCAAAAAACAAGATTACTAAGATTGGATGATGCTTTCAAAAACTTTTTTAAAAAGCGTGCTGGATATCCAAGATAGGTCATGTGAAACTTAACAACCATAGGAATTTTGACCCATCGAAAGTAAAAATTATCAACGTCAAATTCTATAATATCAAATGGTATGGAAACTTGAGATGGAAGTTGAAGAAGAAAAAAGGTAGCAATAACAGAGAAAAAGCTAAAAAGCATCTCCAGAAATTACACGCCAAGATTACCAATCAGCGTAGAGATTACCTTCACAAAGTAAGCATTAACTTAATAAGAGAAAACGACTTAATTTGTATAGAGGATTTGCAAATAACCAATATGATGAAGAATCATAAACTTGCCAAATCTGCCAATAACAAAGGTAGCAATGGTGTCTTTAGAGGTAATGCACTAGCAGGACAAACTGTAAAGATTAAATGGTATCCTAAGCAAAATTATATTCTTGATATTACCCCAAAGGCGTTACCGGAATATTATCTGGTGTTTACAGGTGATATTAATACAAAAAGTTCTTCGCGTGGAGTTTCTAAACCATGGGTTATTGAATTAGTTTATTTTTTAAATACAATCGAGCTTATGGATAAATTGCAAAATAAAAATATTGGTACAGCTACTAGTGTAAAACGAGAAATTTGGAAACAAGCCGAAATATATCCAAATCAGAAAAATAAAAAGTTATTAATTACAGAGGATCAAAAAAAATTACTAAGACTATTTTTGGAGAAAAGATAAAACATAAGGCCATCCCTACAATGAAGGAATGGCCTTGTGGCAAGGTATTTTCTACTATACTACTGTATATCCTGTTCTGATTTGACCTCTACTGAAGATTTTGCAGTTTTGAATCGTATGTATCCTTTTTCAGAAATTTCGATAACGAAGTCACGTGTCAATACAAATACAGTCAATATAACTAGGGCTGCAATAATAACAACCAATGCATAGTTTCTTGTAAGCCCAAGAATTAATGCTGCCTCTGCAAGATATATCAACCATCTCATCAGGATCACACTCCTTATCAAAGAATTGAAAATCTTTTTCAGATTTAATCGTCTTAGCTCAATTCATTTGACTTGGAAAATCTCTACTCTACCTTGCATAGTTAGTATTTCATAACTATCATAAATTATACAAAAATTAAAAAAGAATAAGGTGGATGAGAGCAAATAAAAAAGAGCCAGTAAACATACTGACTCTTTTTTAATCTCTAGAGCTAATTAAAGTAGGTATTTTGTTTCTTCACATAGGCCATCATACGGGCATTGAGTACAAGGGGTAGGTTCGGTGAAACTTGGACACATATAACCATCAGTCTTAACTTCTTTTAACATGTCTTACACCTTCTCTATTTATAATATATTCGGTATTTTTTAATTAATTACTTTTAAAATTAGTCAAAAATAGTAAAAATAAAAATAATAATTGAGTAAGCTGAATTTGTTAGTTTTAAAATACTATATTTTTACATTTTATTTATCCAACTCCCTTATAAAATGCATAGCTTCGATTAATAGCATAAACGCGACTAAACCCTTTAGTCCTACAGAACTAGTCACATATCAAATGATATGATCGTCTTACAGGAAAGCATCTGGTTTCTGAAATAATAAATTATAAAGAATGGAAAATAAATATTGCTTCTCAACAAGTATATAAATATAGGGGGTTAATTTATAATTGTAATATGGTATAATATAGATGTGGAGATTATTTTAATGTAGAGGTAATAACTATGTTATTACCTCTTAAGTTTAACAACTTTCGGAAGGAGATTTGATTCTATCGAAAGGTAAATCTGATAAGATAATTTATCCTTACTTATAGAAGATGGGGAATTTTAGCCTTCCGAAAATGTTGTTAAAGGAAAAGGAGTGAAAAAATGAAGTTACCATATGGAATCACTGACTTTAAAGAATTACGAATAGAGAATTATTTTTACATAGATAAAACCAAATATATTGAAATTATAGAGAATTTAAATAGTAAATATTTATTTTATATCAGACCCAGGAGGTTTGGAAAGTCTCTTTTTCTCTCAACTATAGAGCATTATTATGATCTGAATCAAAAAGACGTGTTTGAAAAACTTTTTTCTGGATTATATATTGGAGACAATCCGACTAAGTTGAAAAATGAGTATTTTATTTTATCTTTTGACTTTTCAGGGTTAAATACAGATTCACAGGAGAGGTTAAAAGATTCTTTTCGTAAAACAGTTTTGAGCAGTTTAATTGATTTATTAGACAAATATAGGTCTTTTTTTACAGGAGTAGAGGAAGTTATTAGTGAATTGAAAAATGAATTTGATTTGAAGCGAATGCTAGAAATAGTTTATATGCTGATAAAAAGAACTGGAAAAAAAGTTTACATTTTGATAGATGAATATGATCATTTCGCCAATGATATTTTGGCGATAGGGAATGGTGGTTTTTATAAAGATACTATCAGGGCCAGAGGATTTGTTAGAGATTTTTATGAAACCCTAAAAATAGGAGCAAAAAGTGTAATAGACAGAATTTTTATGACAGGTATATCACCAATTATGTTGGATGATCTGACTTTGGGGTTCAATATTACGAATAATTTGACCATGAGTCCTTTGTTGAATGAAATGTTAGGTTTTACAGAGAAAGAATTAATAGATTTAATTGAAAACGTAGAAATTGATACTAAAGAGGAAAACCTATTATTAGAGTTAAGATCAAATTATAATGGATATCTTTTCAGTACTAGGGGTAAAGCCAGAGTTTATAACCCTGATATGGTTCTCAGCTTCTTCAATAACTGGCAGCAGATTGGGGAATATCCAGAAAAATTGATAGATGATAATGTGAAAACAGATTATGGTAGATTACAAAGGTTAATAGCGAATAGAGAGAACAAGGATATATTAGAAGAAATCATATTAGAAGAAAAGATAGTCTCTGATATTGTAAGTAGATTTTCTTTTGATAGAATGTA
>DAOVRZ010000097.1:0-23174 GCA_030627905.1 Halanaerobiales bacterium | reverse complement strand
TAGAAATCCTCTTTTTGATACAATGTTTGTTTTCCAAAATATTAATAACTTCGAGCTTGAAATTGAAGGTTTAAAGTTTAGTCCATATGAATTTCCTGCTAAAACAGCTCAATTTGATATTAATCTTGAATGTCGGGAGATTGACAATCGTTTGGAGTTCAAGTTACAGTATGCTACAAGATTATTTAAAAAATCGACAATGGAGAAATTTACAGAACATTTCTGTAATGTTATTAAAGGAGTTATTACTAATCCAGAGATAACAATTGGAGATATAGAGATACTTTCAGAAAAAGAAAAACAGCAGATAATATATGATTTTAACGATACCAAAACAGATAATCCAAAACATGCTACTATGCATCATTTTTTTGAAGAACAGGTGTTTAAATCACCAGAAAAAGTAGCTTTAAAATATAAAGAGAAAGAAATGACCTACATAGAGTTAAATGAAAAAGCAAATCAATTAGCAAGATTTTTGCGAGACAAAGGTGTTAAACCTAATACTATTGTAGGAATATGTGTTGAACGTTCATTTGAGATGATTATTGGTCTTCTGGGAATTTTAAAAGCTGGAGGAGCGTATCTGCCAATAGATCCAGAGTATCCAGTCGAAAGAATAGAATTTATGCTACAAGATACTAAAGCGAAAATTTTATTAGCTTCCAGTCACCAGTTAAAAGAAGTAAACTTTGCTGGAGTTACAATAGTTTTAGATGATCTGGATATGGAAGCATATGTTAGTCATAATCTCACAAATTATAATCAACCTAATGATTTAGCATATATAATCTATACATCTGGTTCAACTGGAAAGCCGAAAGGGGTAATGATTGAACATCAATCAATTTTTAACACTTTGAAATGGCGAACCAGGTACTATCAATTTGCTGAAAATGATACAATTTTGCAAATTCCCTCTTTTGCCTTCGATAGTTCTGTTGAAGATATATTTGCTACGTTGATCAGTGGATCAAAATTAGTACTTATTGAACAGAAGAATAGATTGAACCTGGAATATTTAAATGAACTTATGCTAAAAAATAAAGTTACTCATTTTCTGATTACTCCAAATTTTTATAAAACTTTATTAGAAGAGATGCCAGATGGATTAACCAATCTCAAAGCAGTTACTCTTGCAGGCGAAAGTTTTACAAAAGAATTAGTTAAAGATCATTTTGAAAAATTACAGAATGTCAGATTATTTAATGAATATGGTCCAACCGAAAATAGTGTATGTTCAACTATATATGAGTTTAATCCAGATAACATTATAATAACTATTGGAAAACCTATTGACAATGTTAAGTGTTATATTTTAAATAATAAAAACAAGGTCCAACCGATTGGAGTATCAGGAGAGTTATGTGTTAGTGGTTCTGGTCTGTCGCGAGGATACTTGAATCGTCCTGTATTGACTGAAGAAAAATTTGTTCAAAATCCTTTCAACAGTGCAGAAAAAATGTATAGAACAGGAGATTTGGTAAGATGGCTGGATAATGGAATTATTGAATTTTTGGGTAGAACAGATCATCAAGTTAAGATAAGAGGATTTAGAATCGAGTTAGGTGAAATAGAAAGTCATTTATTGAAACATGAAAGAATCAAAAATGCACTTGTTATAGCTCGTACTGATCAAAATAATGACAAATATCTTTGTGCATATATCGTAGAAGTTAGTGAAATTTCAGTAGTAGAATTAAGAACATATCTAACGAATATTCTACCAGATTATATGATTCCACAATATTTTATTAAATTAGATAAAATACCATTAACATCAAATGGTAAAGTTGATCTAAAAGCATTACCAGAATCGACAGATAAGATTGAGACAGGGATCCACTATGTAGCTCCAACTAATGAAATTGAAGCAAAACTGGTTGATTTTTGGTTAGAAATATTGAACGTAGAGAAAATTGGAGTGAATGATGATTTTTTTGCTTTGGGTGGATATTCATTAAAAGCGATGCAACTATCAGCTAAAGTTTCTAAGGAATTTAATAAGGAACTTCCACTCCGAGTGATATTCAACTCTCCAAACATAAAAGGATTAGCAAAATATATCTTAGGAGTAGAAAAGAGCAGGTACGAAAATATAAATGTTGTTGAAACAAGAGAGTATTATACTTTATCTTCAGCCCAAAAACGACTTTATGTACTAAATCAGCTTGAAGGTAAAAATATTTCTTACAATATGCCTAGTTTTGTATATATAGAGGGCGAATATAGTCTAACAACTTGTGCAAACGTTTTCGTGCGATTAATTAAACAACATGAAGTGTTAAGAAGTTCGTTTATCTTAATTGATGGAGAACCAGTTCAAATAATTTATGAAGATGTAGATTTTGACATAAGGTATGCTGAAATTGATGAGAATGAAATCGCAAAAAGTGTTAAAAAATTTATTCAACCATTTGATCTAAGTCAAGCTCCACTATTGAGAGTGGATCTTTTGAAGATAAAAGATAAAAATAAACACTTATTGATGATTGATATGCATCACATCATCTCTGATGGACTTTCAATGGAGATATTAATAGAAGATTTTATTCAATTGCATGATGGCAATGATTTACCTAAATTAAAGATTCAGTACAAAGATTTTTCAGAATGGCAAAATAATTTTTTACAGTCTGATGAAATCAAAGTACAAGAAAAGTTCTGGTTAGATATCTTTAGTGAAGAGATTTCAGTACTTAATCTGCCCACTGATTATTTGCGTCCTGCAGTTATGGACTTTACAGGATCAGTTAGTAAGTTTCACATAGTAAGAGATTTAGCAGATCAACTAAAAGAACTTGCATCAGGTAGCAGCACAACATTATATATGATTTTATTGGCAGTGTACAATATTTTATTAGCAAAATATGCTGGACAAGAAGATATAGTAATCGGTTCACCTATAGCTAACCGCTCACATCCCGATTTAGAGAAGATCATGGGAATGTTTGTGAATATGTTAGCTATGAGAAATTATCCTACAGAGGATAAAACTTTTGCAGAATTTATAGCAGAAGTCAAAGATAATGCATTATTAGCATATGAGAACCAAGATTATCAGTTTGAAATGTTAGTAGAAAGATTAGGCTTAGAAAGAGATTTAAGTCGTAATCCATTATTTGATACAGTATTTGCATTACAAAATTTTAACTTCACTCAAAAATCAGCCGGAAATATAAAATTCACACCTTATCCATTTGAAAATAAAATAGCCAAATTTGATCTAACTTTAAATGCTGTGGACACTGAGAATGGAATTGATTTTGATATCGAATATAGGACAACATTATTTAAAGATGAGACTATTAAAAGAATGGGTTATCATTATATTAATATCATAAGAGAGGTAGTTAAAAATCCAGATATAAGTCTTAAAGATATTGAAATTATATCAGAAGAAGAGAAGAAGCAGATTCTCTTTACATTTAATGATACCTATAAGGATAACCCAACTGACAAAACTATAACCCAATTGTTTGAAGAACAGGTTAAGAGAAATCCTGATAAATTAGCTCTAGTATTTGAGAATGAGAAAATTACATATCAACTTTTAAACCAAAAATCCAATCAATTAGCGAGAATGTTACGAGAAAAAGGAGTAAAAACTGATCAGATTGTAGGTATTATAGTTCGACAAGGTATTGAAATGTTTATTGGAATTTTAGCTATTCTAAAAGCTAGAGGAGCTTATTTACCAATTGATCCTGAGTATCCAATAGAGCGAATAAGGTATATGCTTGCTGACAGCCAAACTTGTCTATGCCTATCTTCTAAGAAATCGTTTAATAAAATTGATTTTGCGGGTGAGATTATTAATTTAGATGATGAAGAGTTATATGAAAATGATGCTTCAAATCTAGAAATGATTAAGCAAATTAATAATCTAGCATATGTGATCCATACTTCTGGCTCAACTGGTAAACCTAAAGGAGTATTAGTAGAACATAGGTCACTATTGAATTTAATATATTGGCATAATGACTATTATCAAGTTACTGAAGCAGATAGGAGCACCAAATATGCAGGGTTCGGATTTGATGCTTCAGTATGGGAGATTTTCCCTTACATAATTAAAGGTGTGACAATTTATATTATCAGTGAAGAGATGAGATTAGATATCAAAAAACTTAGTAACTACTTTGAAGAAAATCAGATAACTATTAGTTTCTTACCAACGCAAATTTGTGAGCAATTTATGAATTTAGAAATACCTTCATTGCGAAAATTACTTACCGGTGGAGATAGATTAAAATCTTATATCAAGAGAAATTATCAACTCTTCAATAATTATGGGCCAACAGAAGACACTGTAGTAGCAACAGCCTGTGAGATTACCGAAGATTATGCGAATATTCCAATCGGTAAACCTATTTATAATACACAAATTTATATTCTGGGGAATTCCAATCAGTTGCAACCAATTGGAATTCCAGGTGAGTTATGTATATCTGGTAAAAGCCTTGTTAGAGGATATTTAAATCGAGAAGAACTGACTAAAGAAAAATTTACTATCAATCCATATACTAACGAAAGAATGTACAGAACAGGCGATCTTGCAAGATGGCTTCCAGATGGTAGTATTGAATTTTTGGGTAGAGTAGATCAACAGGTAAAGATCAGAGGATATAGAATTGAACCTGGTGAGATTGAAAATCAAATATTAAGTCATGAAGCAGTTAGAGAAGCAGTGGTTGTAGATATAGCTGATAAATATGATAATAAATATTTGGTAGCTTATATTATTGGAGAGATCTCAATATCTGATTTGAAAAAATATTTATCTAAAGAGTTACCAGACTATATGATTCCCCAATATTTTGTCATACTTGAAAATATGCCAGTAACCGCTAATGGAAAGATTGATCGCAAAGCTTTACCACGACCTGAGATAAAAAGTAATGATAATGAATATATTGCTCCTGGAAACGAAACAGAAGAGAAATTGGCTAAGATATGGTCAGAAGTTTTGGGAGTAGAGTGTGTGGGAATAAGTGATAATTTTTTTGAGTTAGGTGGCGATTCCATCAGAGCAATTCAAATAGTAGCTAGAGCCAGTCAAAGAGGACACAATATTACGGTTAAAGATATTTTTAGATATAAAACCATTACTAATATTTTAGAAAACGTAGATTATCGAAAAAAGAAGTTTACAATCTCTCAAGATGATGTGGAAGGGGAAGTGTTACTGACACCGATTCAAAACTGGTTCTTTCATCAAAAATTTACTTACCAACATTATTGGAATCAATCAAATATATTCTCTATAAAGGATGACGTGGATTTAGAATTATTAGAAGAAGTATTTAGAAAACTTATCAAAACTCATGATGCTTTAAGGATGGGATATAAGTTTGATGATGACCAGATTGTTCAGTTTAATCGGAGAAATGACGAGATTGATTTTGAATTAGATGTGATAGATTTTGCAGCCTATTCTTACAAAGTTCAAAAAGAGAAAATCAAACAGATCAGTGAAGAACTTCAGAATAATTTGGATTTAGAAAATGATTTATTAATTAAAGCATTTATCTTTGATCTTGGTAGTAATGGAAAAAGATTATTGATTCCTATTCATCATTTAGTAATTGATGGTGTATCTTGGAGAATACTATTAGAAGATTTAGAAGAGCTATATCAATCTAAATTGCAAAAAACTCTTCCACTAAAAACAACCTCTTTTAAAGAGTGGAGTTCTAAGTTAAATGAATACGCTAAAGAAGAAAATATCGACATAGAGTACTGGGAGAAGATAGATACATCAAAAGTAAAATCACTAGTTACTACAGAATCTGAGCATAATTATTGGAAATACTTTAAAAGGAAAAATATTCAGTTAGATGAAACTCAAACCGAAATCTTATTAACTAAGGTTAACTTTGCTTATAATACGGAGATTAATGATATTCTCTTGACCGCTTTAGCTAATTCATTAATGGAAGTGATGGAATCTGAAAATTTGTTATTGACTTTAGAAGGTCATGGAAGAGAAGAGATAATTGAAGATGTAGATATCTCAAGAACAGTAGGTTGGTTTACTAGTAGTTACCCTGTTTATTTTGAACGTCAAGAAAACATTGAGAAATCAATCAAATATGTTAAAGAAAATCTACGTAAGATACCAGATAGAGGTATTAACTGTGGGATTGCAAGATATTTGCAGAATCAGTCAAAATTGCAACAACTAAATCCTGAGATTTCGTTTAATTACTTAGGACAATTTGATGGAGTGATAGCAAAAAATGATAAAAGCATTCTTAACGATTGTATAGAGGAGATTGGAACAGGAATTCATTATGAAAATAGTCATGTTAATTTGATTGATATTATTGGATTGTGTATAAATGGCAGGTTGGAATTAAGAGTAGATTATAACTTAAAGTATATTCAAGATGATCTTATTGCTGATTTTATGATGCTATATAAAGAACAGTTACTGAATTTGATCGATCACTGTGTCAATAAAATAGAATCCTCTGTAACTCCTTCTGATTTTAGAGCAGAGAGGATATTTGATCTTGAAGGATTTGAACTTATTGCGAAGAGATATAGCAATATATTAAAGATCAATCCACTTACTCCAATGCAGGAAGGGATGTTATTCCACAGTTTATCTAATGAAAAGGGAACTAATTATTGTGAGCAAATCGGCTACTTTATAGATGGAGATATTGATATAGAAATGTTTAAAAAGTCCTGGACAAAAACTCTTGACCGTCACGAAATATTTAGGACAGAGTTTGTTTGGAAAGAGTCTAAGAAGCCAGTTCAAATAGTTTTACAAGATAAAGATGTAGAAATACACGAACATGATATATCAGATAAAGATAGCATTGAACAAGAAAAATATATTATTGAATTCAAAAATGGAGATTTGGATAATGGTTTAGATATTAATAAAGGAAAATTAAATCGCTTGTCTTTAATAAAACTATCTGAGGATAAATATTATGTTTGTTGGACATTCCACCATATCGTATTAGATGGTTGGAGCGGGCCAGTAGTTATCCAATCCCTACTCGAAATATATTATGCTCTAACAACTGACACAAAGATGTCAGCTAAATCATCAGTAGATTTCAGCGATTATTTAGAATGGTACAAGAAGCATGATTGGCGAAAAAGTAAAAAGTTTTGGAAAGATTATTTGCATGATTTCACAGAACCGACATTGCTACCAGTAGATAAAAACGTAAGTAATAAAGAGGTTATAACTAAAGCTGAAACAGTTCAACTGGAATTTGATCAAGAAAAAACAGCCAAGATCAATCAATTCTGCAAGAAGAAGAATATAACCATGAATGCCCTGATTCAAACAGCCTGGGGAATTCTGCTTCAGAAATATAATAATACAGACAAAAGCTGCTTTGGAATGACTGTTTCAGGAAGACCAGGGGAGATTGATGGTGTCGAAAATATAGTAGGTTTATTTATTAACACACTTCCTGTAGTAGTTAGGAACAAAGATGGTTATAGAATCAAAGAAATGCTAACAGATCTTAATCGTGAGTTAGTAGAGATCAGAGAAGACGGGTATATTTCATTAACTGAGATACAAAAAGTTAGCAATATTGATAACAGTCAATCTTTATTTAATACACTTTTGGTATATGAAAATTATCCACTAAGTTCTGTGAAAGTAAAAGATGTTGGTTTTAATATCTCTTTTAATTCAATTTATTCATTAACTAACTATGATTTAGCAGTTGTTGTGGGAAGTAATGAAAGAACGACAATAAAACTTACATATAACACCCAACTATTTGATTCTACTGATATAAATCTTATTTCCAGTTATTTAGCTAACCTAATTGATAAGACGCTCAAGAACCCAGAATTATTGGTTTCAGAACTTGAGATGATTGGAGAAGATGAGAAACATGATTTAGTAGTAAAATTTAATGATACAAAAGCAGATTATCCAAAGGAAAAGACAATTCAGCAATTATTTGAAGAATGTGTTGATAAAACACCAGAAAATATTGCAGTTATCTATAATGATCAACGATATACATACAGAGAATTAAATGCTAAGGCGAACTATCTAGCGCAAGTTTTGAGAGATAAAGGTGTGTGCCAGGAATCAGTAGTTGGAATTTTAGTAGGACACTCAGTCGAGATGGTTGTAGGAATCTTAGGGATTTTAAAAGTTGGGGGTGTTTATCTTCCAATTGATCTAGACTATCCAGATGAACGGATTGATTATATGTTGCATGATTCAGGAACAGAGATTCTGCTAACTCAATCTGAGCTTCGAAAAGTCAGCAATATTGAGATTGATAGAGTATTTCTTGATACCCTGGTATATGCTGATGAATCTCAGAACCTACATCAAGTTAGTAATCAGAGTAACCTAGCTTATATTATTTATACTTCTGGTTCTACTGGAAAACCAAAAGGGGTAGCTATTGAGCATCAATCAGTGGTTAATTATCTTAGTTGGTTTATTCACGAGGCTAAGGTAACTCAGACCGATTTGTCCATTCTGCTCTCATCATATGCTTTTGATTTAGGGTATACAGTATTTTGGTCAACTTTAGTGAGTGGAGCTAGTTTACATATAGTTTCAGATACTTTATATAAAGATGGCAACTTACTGATTGATTATCTTTCTTCCAACTCAATTACATTGATAAAAGCAACACCATCTATGTTTAATATGTTGATCAATAGTCCTAATTTTATCGCTAATAAATTGAACACTCTCAGAATGATCGTCTTAGGTGGAGAGAAGATTAGAATAAATGATTTAGAAATTTACTTACAACACTATCCCGAAATAATATTTATGAATCACTATGGTCCAACTGAAACTACAATAGGTTGCTTAAGCATAATGATTGATCAAGATAGTTTAACAACCTTTGCTAAGAGACCCACAATAGGTAAACCGAACAGCAATGTTAAGGCATATGTATTAGATCAAAACAATCAGATTCAACCAGTAGGAGTTATAGGAGAATTATGTATTTCAGGAGAAGGATTGGCTAGAGGTTATGTGAATAATCAGCATCTTACTAATGAAAGATTTATTGAAAGTCCTTTCATAAAAGGAGAAAGATTATATAAAACAGGTGACCTGGCGAGAATTCTACCAGATGGTATGGTAGAATTTATCGGAAGAATAGATCACCAGGTTAAAATAAGAGGTTTCAGAGTTGAAGTTGGTGAGATCGAAAAACAGTTATTAAACCATGCTTCTGTTCAAGATGTAGTAATTATTGCTAGTAAAGATGGAGATGGTAATAATTATCTTACAGCATATATTATTGGAGAGGAAGCAGTCTCAGTACTTAAAAATTACTTGAGAAAAAATTTACCTGACTATATGATTCCAGCTTATTTTGTTCAGTTAGATCATTTCCCAATGACTGCAAATGGAAAGTTAGATCGTAAGAGATTACCTTTGCCACAAGAGAGTATAAATCTTGATACCAAATACATAGCTCCGACGAATACATTAGAAGAAAAAATTGTAGAGATTTGGTCAGATTTATTGGAAGTAGAGAAGATCGGAATTTATGATAATTTTTTTGATCTAGGAGGCCATTCCTTAAAAGCTACACAATTGGTAGGTAGAATGTTTAGAGAAATGAATGTAGAGATATCATTAACAGCAGTATTTGAAAAACCTACCATTAAAGAACTTGCTAATCATATCAATAATATAGAACAGAGCAAATATGTATCTATAGGAAAGACAGAAGAAAAAGAATATTATCCGTTATCATCAGCGCAAATGAGGATTTTCCTTTTGCATCAGATGAGTGAAGTTAATATTGGCTATAATGTGCCAACAACGTTAATTATCGAAGGCAATTTGGACTATAATCGTTTTGAAATAGCAATAAATGAGCTAGTTAGACGACATGAAGCTTTTAGAACTTCTTTTGAATTAATTGATGGAGTACCTGTTCAAAAAATTCAGCAGGATGTAGATTTAGATATCTTTTATCTAGAAACAGCAGAAGATGAGATTGAAGAGATCGTGAAAAAATTTATGCAGTCTTTTGATTTAAGCAAAGCACCATTGTTAAGAGTAGGGTTGTTAAAGACTATTGATAAATATTTCTTTATTTCTGATATGCATCATAGTATCTCTGATGGATTTTCAAGAGGTATTCTAGTAGATGAATTTATTAACCTATATGCAGGCACAAAACTGTTAGACTTAAAAATTCAGTATAAGGATTTTACAGTTTGGCAGAATGAATTTTTCTTATCCGAAAAGTTTAAAAAACAAGAAAATTATTGGTTGGAGAGATTTGCGGGAGAACTCCCAATTCTTAATATGCCGACAGATTTTCCAAGACCTTCTTTAAAGGGATACGAAGGTGATGTAGTATATCAAACTCTGGATAGCCAATTAACTTCGAGTCTTTCTGAACTTGTATCAAAGAATAACGCTACACAGTTTATGATTTTATTAGCAGCATATACCGTACTATTATCTAGATACACAGGTCAAGAAGATATTGTTGTAGGCTCTCCAATAGCCGGTCGAGAACATGCTGATTTAGAGAATATTATTGGAATGTTTGTTAATACACTTGCTTTGAGAAATAATGTCTCAGATGACAAGACCTTTGTAGAATTTTTAAACGATGTTCGCCAAAGCTGTTTGGAAGCTTTCGAAAATCAGGATTATCAGTTTGAAATGCTTGTAGAGAAGCTTAGTGTTGAACGGAGCTTAAGCAGAAACCCATTATTTGATACTATGCTAGTTTTACAAAATAGAAATGTTAAAGAGATCGCTATTCCAGATTTAAAGTTCACCCCTTATGATTTTACTAATCAGGTTGCTAAATTCGATTTTACGTTGCAGGTTACGGAGGGGGCGGATGGGCTGGAGCTGGCCCTGTATTATTGGACAAAACTCTTTAAACGCGAAACTATCGAGAGATTATTAAATAACTTCACAGTATTGCTCGCTAATATAATTGAAAACCCAACATTAAAGCTTTCAGAAATTGAAATAATCTCTCCCGAAGAAAAGCAGAAGCTAATATATGATTTTAATAATACCAAAAATGATATAGTTGAAACAACAATATATCAATTATTTGAAGAACAGGTTCAAAAACATTCAGCTGAGATCGCCATCACATTTGACAGACAAAATCTAACATATCAAGAATTAAATGAAAGAGCCAATCAACTTGCTAGAACACTTAGACTAAAAGGTCTCAAGCCAGATCAAGTTGCAGGAATAATGGTTGAAAGATCACTTAAGATGGCTGTGGCAATATTTGCAATCTTAAAGGCAGGAGGAGCATATCTTCCAATTGATACTGAGTATCCAGAAGAAAGAATCAACTTTATTCTAGATGATAGTAGGACAAATCTTTTATTAAGCCTGCGCCATCTAACTGAAACTATTCAGTTTACAGGTGAGATTATTTTTCTGGATGATGAAGCTAATTATCATCAGGATGTAAATAATCTTGACTCAATCAATCAACTTACAGATTTAGCTTATATTATCTATACTTCTGGAACAACTGGTAAGCCTAAAGGGGTAATGATTGAACATGGTAGTATAGCAAATACAATCTATTGGTTTAAAAATGAATATCAAATGTCTAGCGAAGATCGCTTACTCCAGATAGTCTCATTTGCATTTGATGCATTTTTGATCAGTTTTTTTGGGACATTATCATCAGGTGGTCAAATTGTGCTTGTAAAGGATAGTGAATCCAAAGATCTTGAGGTGTTACTAAACTATATCGTTACAAAAAAAATAACTTACTTACTTTGTCCGCCGTCCTTATATATGAAGTTACTAGAGAATTTGACCGTTGAAGAGGCTGCATCATTGAAAGTAATAATTATGGGTGGTGAAGCAATCACTACAAAACTGATTGAAATGAGCAGAAACTTTAATCCAAATATAGAAATGGTTAATGAATATGGCCCTACTGAAAATAGCATAACCTCTACTGTACATAGAAATATTCAAGATAGTTCTCAAGTAACCATAGGTAAACCAATTGCTAATACGCAAATATATATTTTCGATAAAAATAATCAGCTCACACCAATTGGTGTAGTAGGAGAGTTATGTTTATCTGGAGTTGGATTGTCAAGAGGTTATTTAAATAGGGTAGATTTGACTAATGAAAAGTTTGTGTTTAACCCATATGCAAAAACAAGAATGTATAGAACAGGTGACCTGGGAAGATGGTTACCTGATGGAAGTATTCAATTTTTGGGGAGAATAGATCATCAAGTTAAAGTTCGCGGATTTAGAATAGAGCTAGGCGAGATTGAAGCTCAATTGCTCGAATTCAAATCAATCAAAGATGCTCTCGTCATAGATTTAAAGGATGCTGATGGCATGCAATATTTGTGTGCTTATATAGTGACAGAAGAGGAAGTATTGGTAGGAGATGTGAGGCTATTTCTAGCAAATAGAGTGCCTAACTATATGGTTCCAGCACATATTATTATTCTCGAAGAAATGCCGCATACACCTAATGGAAAGATCGACCGAAAATCACTACCAAAACCTGATGGAAGAGTAACGACAGAATATGTAGCACCTACGAACAAAATCGAAGAGAGTATAGTAATAATTTGGTCAGAAGTATTAGGCACAGCCAAAGTAGGAATTTATGATAATTTTTTTGAGCTAGGTGGCCATTCATTAAAGGGCGCTTCTATAGCTTCGAAAATGAATCAAACATTCAATATCGAAATCTCTCTAAAAGATATCTTTAAGTGTCCTACTGTTAAAGAACTTGCTGAATTTGTTAGCCTTGCAGAGGAAAAAAGATTTTCCTCAATTGAAAAAGTAGAAGATAGAGAGTATTATCCACTTTCTTCAGCACAAAAAAGATTATTTATTCTAAATCAGTTAGAAAGTGAGACCACAAGCTATAATATGCCTAATCTGATGCTGATAGATGGAGATTTAAGTTTAGAACGATTGGAGAAAGCATTTAAAGATTTGGTGGAAAGACATGAAGCTTTAAGAACTTCTTTTGATTTAGTTAATGGTGAACCAATGCAAAAAATTCACAAGGATCTAGAATTCAATCTAGAATATATGGAAGGGTCGAAAAGAGAAGTAGAAAAAATTATTTCAGAATTTATCAGACCTTTTGAGTTACGAAAAGCACCCCTATTTAGAGTAAAGGTGCTTAAAATAGTAGATCAATATTTGTTGATGTATGATATGCATCATATTATAGCTGATGGAATCTCAATGAATATTTTGATCAATGAATGGTCCTTATTATATCGTGGAAAAGAGTTGCCAGATTTAAGAATCCACTATAAAGATTTTGCTGTTTGGCAGAAACATAGATTCCAGATTTCTGAAATTAAAAATCAAGAAGAATTCTGGCTGGAGATGTTTAAAGGAGAGCTTCCTGTATTAAATATGCCGACAGATTTTACACGATCAAAAGAAATCTGTTTTAAAGGTGATTTAGTTAATTTTGAAGTAACCAGAGAACTTACAGCTAGACTTAATCAATTGTCAAAGAAAAATGGTGCTACTCTATATATGACTTTGTTATCTGCATATTATGTTTTACTATCTAAATATTCTGGTCAGGAAGATATTGTTGTCGGTTCACCAAGTGCCGGCAGATTCCATGCAGAATTAGATCAGATAATTGGGTTATTTATTAATACTCTAGCTATGCGAGCATATCCAAAAAACTCTAAAACTTTTGCAGAATTTCTACTAGAGATTAAAGAAAATTCTCTAAGAGCATATAATAATCAGGATTATCCATTTGAGAGATTAGTGGAGAAACTGAATGTTGAAAGAGATTTAAGCAGAAGTCCACTATTTGATGTTATGTTTACAATGCAGAATATGGAGCAGGCAGAAATCAAATTTGATGATTTTAAATTCACTCCTTATCAGGTTGCAGATAAAGAATCAAAGTTTGATATGACTTTAAGGGCAGTTGAGATAAATAATAAAATCAAGTTTATGCTTGAGTATAGTATTGGTCTATATCAGAAAGAAACAATGCAAAGGTTATTATCTCATTTTGTAAACATATTAAATGAAATTACTCAAAATCTAGAGATAGAGTTACGAGAGATTGAAATGCTTGCATCAGAAGAAAAAAATGAGCTATTATTTGACTTTAATGATACTAGTAAAGAGTATCTAGAGAAAGAAACAATTTATCAATTATTTGAAGAACTTGTTGAGAGAGAACCAGATAAAATAGCAGTTTGCTTTGAGGATCAAAAAATTTCATTTAAAGAGTTAAATGCTAAAGCTAATCAACTAGCGGGAGTTTTGCAGGAAAAGGGTGTCCAGGCTGATACTAGTGTAGGGTTAATTATTGATAGATCAGTTGAGATGATAACTGGAATTTTAGGTATCTTGAAAGCGGGAGGAGCATATTTACCGATGGATTCAGGATACCCAACAGAACGGATCGAGTATATGATTAAAGATTCAGGAACAGAGCTATTACTAACCAACTCAAAACTACAGGTTAATTTTGATTTACCTATTGAAGTTATAGATATTGAAAGTATATCAGCAAATTATAATTTTTCAAATCAGGTATCAAGTAGTTCAAATAATCTAGCATATATTATCTATACATCTGGTTCAACAGGAAAGCCGAAAGGGGTAGCTATAGAACATGCATCTTTAGTTAATTATATCCATTGGTTTACTGAAACTGGAGAGATAACTTCAAAGGATTCTTCTGTGTTACTGTCATCTTATGCCTTTGATTTAGGGTATACAGCTCTCTGGTCATCTTTAGTGAGAGGTGCGACCTTGCATATAGTAGCTGAAAACATCTACAAAGATGGCAATCTGCTGATTGATTATCTGAGTGAAAACTCTATTACGTTTATAAAAGTGACACCATCATTATTTAACATGTTAGTCAATAGTCCGAAATTTATGAGCAATGAGGGTTTGAATTCTCTTAGATTGATCGTATTGGGAGGAGAAAAGATCAGAGTCAATGATTTAGAAAGATATCATCAAAAATATCCAGAGGTAATATTTATGAACCATTATGGGCCAACAGAGGCAACCATCGGTTGTTTGAGCATTTTGGTTGATCAGAATAAATTTGCTGATTTTGTGAAAAAACCTGTGATCGGTAGGCCGAATAGTAATATGAAAGCTTATATTTTAGATCAAAATAATCAAATTCAACCAATGGGAGTAATGGGTGAATTATGTATCTCAGGCGTAGGACTTGCGAGAGAGTATTTAAATAGACCAGAACATACGAAGGAACGGTTTATAGAAAACCCCTTCGTGTCAGGTGAAAGATTATATAAAACTGGTGATCTGGCTAGATGGCAACAAGATGGAATGATTGAATTTATCGGCAGAATTGATCATCAGATCAAGATTAGAGGTTATAGAGTTGAGGTCGGAGAAATTGAGAAACAGTTATTGAACCATAATGCTATTACAGAGGCAGTGGTGATAGATAAAGAAGACGGAAATGGTGATAGATATCTTAGTGCATATATCGTTTCAGATTTGGAATTCACAGTTTCAGAGATACGGAGTGATTTATCTAAAGGGTTGCCGAGTTATATGATTCCATCTTATTTTGTTCAACTCGATGAATTACCACTGACACCGAATGGCAAACTGGATCGGAAGGCACTTCCTGAGCCTCAGGGTAGTATTAAGGTTGAAACATCTTATCTGGCACCGAGAAATTCAAATGAAGTAGAGTTAGTGAAAATATGGTCAGAATTATTAGAAGTCGAAAAGATTGGTATTAATGATAACTTCTTTGATTTGGGAGGTCATTCCTTAAAAGCAACTCAGCTTACTGCCAGAGTATTTAAAGAAATGAATGTTGAGCTGCCATTGCGAGAAATATTTGCAAAACCAACTGTGGAAGAGTTGGCAGAATATATTAGAGCTGCATCAAAGAGCATTTATGCTGCTATAGAACCTGTGGAAGACAAAAATTATTACCAACTATCATCAGCCCAAAAGAGAATGTTCTTTATTAATCAGTTAAATCATGATAATACCAGTTACAATATGCCGATAATGATGATCATAGAAGGTGAACTTAATCAAGAACTTTTGCAAAATGTATTCAAAGAGTTGGTAAGAAGGCATGAAGCTTTCAGAACTTCAATTGAACAAATTAATGGCGAACCTGTGCAAAGGATTCATAAGGATATAGATAATCTAGATATAATCAATTTTAAAGCAGAGGAAAATGAGCTAAAAACAATTGTGATGGAATTTATCAAACCATTTGACTTAACCAAAGCGCCGTTACTCAGAGTAGGGTTGATTGAGGTTACTCTTTTGAGACATCTCTTCTTATTTGATATGCACCATATTATTGCAGATGGTGTTTCGAGGGTTGTTTTGATAAATGAGTTCATTGATCTTTATTCAGGTAAGGAGCTACCAAAATTAAGAATTCAGTATAAAGATTTTGCAGCCTGGCAAGACCAGCTTTTTGAATCTGATTTGATCAAAACTCAGGAGAAATACTGGTTAGATACCTTTGCAGATGAAGTTCCTGTTCTTGATTTACCAACAGATTATCCAAGATCTTCTGTGACGAGCTATGAGGGAGATGGAATCTATTTTAGTGTAGAAAAAGAGCTACGAGACCAATTGTATGAATTGGCATCTAGTAAAGGTGCAACTATGTATATGATACTATTGGCAGCTTATAATGTTTTATTGTTTAAATACACAGACCAGGAAGATATAGTTGTGGGATTACCTACAGCGGGTAGACCTCATGCAGATTTAGAAAAGATCATAGGAATGTTTGTTAATACTTTAGCTATGCGAAATTATCCTCAAAGCCACAAAACCTTTGCGAGATTCTTAAGCGAGGTCAAAGAAAAGGCATTAGAGGCGTTTGAGAGTCAGGATTATCAATTTGAAATGTTGGTGGATCGCCTTGGATTGGCAAGAGATTTTGGAAGAAATCCATTATTTGATACACTCTTTGCATTACAAAATATAGATCATGTAGAGAGAACGGTTAATGGGTTGAAATTTATTCCATATAAGTTTGAAAATAATGTAGCAAAACATGATCTTGCTTTATACGCAGTTGAGATGGATGAAGGTATTCAATTTACTTTACGTTATAAAACGGAATTATTTATGAAAGAAACGATTGAAGAGATTGCAGGTAATTTCATCAAAATCTTAAATGCTGTAGTTGAAAATAGTGAAATTCAGATCAAAGATATCGAAGTAGAAAGTGACGTAGAGCTATTAGAAAGTACCCCTGTAGATGATTTCAGTTTTAACTTTAAAACTTAAGGAAGATTGTGAGGGGATAAAGTTATGAAAGATAAACGTTCACAAAATTTATTGCTTACCAGTCGTAAATTTGAAGAAGAAAAACATTATTGGCTCAAAAAGCTATCAGGGGAACTAGTGATTAGTGGTTTTCCACTTGATTATACTAGACCTTTTGAGTATCAGGATAAAAAAGAAGTAGTTCATATAAACTTTTCTGATCAGGTTATTGAAAAACTGATTTTGATTAGTAACAATTCTGACCATGCTCTAAATGTAATTTTACTAGTTGGAATCAATTATTTACTTTCAAAGTACACTGGAAATGAAGATATAATCATAGGTGCACCTGTATTCAGCCAAAAAACGGACGCAAAGTATATGAATCATCTTTTGGCTATAAGAAATCAAGTTAGGATGAATATGACCTTTAAGGAATTATTGATTAAGATCAAGCAGACCGTAAGTGAGGCAAATCAGAATCAAAATTACCCGTTTTATAAGTTGCTTGAACTTTTAAATATACTAATGGCTGCTGATCGTTCTTCTTTAATGGATGTAATGGTTATCTTGAAAAATATTCATGATAAAAAATTTATAGCAGATGAAAAATATGATATACTTTTTGCTTTTACAAAGCAAGGCAAGTCGATTCAAGGTGAGATCGAATATAATTCAAGTTTGTTTGAAAAAGAGACGATTGAGCAGATAGAAAGACATTTTGTTCGTTTCTTTGAAGTGGTAATGCAAAATCCGAATATCAAATTAGCAGAGATAGAGTGGATTTCAGCAGAGGAGAAGCAGCAGCTATTATCTGATTTGACTAAAACAGAAGCAGAATATCCAATATCGAAAACAATCCATCAATTATTCGAAGAACAGGTAGAAAGGACACCTGATAAGGTCGCCCTGATATTTGAAGATCAAAAACTTACGTATTGTGAGTTGGATGAGAGGGCGAATGGGTTGGCCCGAACTTTAAAAGAAAAAGGGGCAGAAAGTGTAGCGATTATGGTAGAACGGTCACTGGAAATGGTGATCGGACTTTTGGGAATTTTAAAGATCGGTGGGGCATTTTTGCCCATCGACCCCGAATACCCATTGGATCGAATACAATATATGCTTAAAGATTGTGGGACAAAACTTCTTTTAACCCAATCAGCAGTGGAAAAAGAGAAGGAGATAGAGATTGAAAAACTGTATCTGGATAAGGAATATAAGATTGACTCTCCAAATCTTGAACAGGTGAACGACCCAAATAATCTGGCATATATTATTTATACATCAGGTTCTACAGGTCAACCAAAAGGTGTAGTGATTGAACATCAAGCTTTAGTGAATTATGTAAGTTGGTTTACAAAACAAGGAAAAATTACTGATGAAGATGTTTCAGTATTACTTTCATCATATGCTTTTGATTTGGGCTATACAGCACTCTGGTCAGCCTTAGTTAATGGTGCTACTTTGCATATAGTTGCTGAAAGCTTATACAGGGAAGGAAATCTCTTGATCGATTATCTTGCTAAAAATTCTATTACTTATATTAAAGTGACCCCATCTTTATTTAACATGATGGTCAATAGTCCTAGTTTCCTTGCTGGTCAGGAGTTGGATTCACTTAAACTGATCGTTTTAGGTGGAGAGAAGATCAGACTGAATGATTTGCAAGTGTATCAAAATAAATATCCAGATATCAATTTTATGAATCATTATGGGCCAACAGAAGCTACCATTGGATGTTTGAGTATCTTAATCGATCAGAATAATATAAATGAATTTGCGAAAAGACCTGTGATTGGTCAACCAAATAGTAATATGAAAGCTTATATTCTGGATAAAAATCAAGATTTGGTTCCTTTTAGAGTGACTGGTGAGTTATGTATCTCTGGAAAGGGATTGGCGAGAGGATATTTGAATAGGCCAGATCTTACAGAGGAACGGTTTATAGAAAATCCATTTGTCCCGGGCGAAAGATTATATAAAACCGGTGACCTAGCAAGATGGTTACCTAATGGCATGGTGGAGTTTATCGGCAGGATCGATCATCAGGTTAAAATTAGAGGATTTAGAGTTGAGATCGGCGAGATTGAGAAACAATTATTAAACCATGCAATGATTCAAGAGGCAGTGGTGCTTGACAATGAAGATGAGAATGGGGACAAGTATCTAGCAGCTTATATTATTGCAGATACGGATTTGACTGTTTCGGAGCTCAGAGATTATGTCTCTAAAGAATTGCCAGATTATATGATTCCATCATATTTTGTTCAACTAGATGAATTGCCATTGACACCGAATGGTAAATTGGATCGGAAAACTCTGCCTAATCCACAGGATAATATGAATCTGGTAACAGAATATGTAGCTCCAACTAATCCACTGGAAGAAAAATTAGTTGGAATCTGGTCAGAGATTTTAGGAATAGAGAAAATAGGTATCTATCATAATTTCTTTGAAATTGGAGGTCATTCTTTAAAAGCGACCCAATGTACAGCTAGAGTATTTAAAGAGTTGGATGTCGAGGTTCCATTAAGAGTGATTTTTGAGAAACCAACAATCAAAGGATTGGCTGAGTTTGTCAAAGATGCAGATGAGAGTATCTATTCATCGATAGAACGGGTTGCAGAAAAAGAATATTACCCATTATCTTCTGCACAACAGAGACACTTTCTTCTGAATCAATTGAACAATGATAGTACCAACTATAATGTGCCTGCAGTAATGTATATCGAAGGAGAACTAAATCAAGAAGGTTTTGAAAATGCATTCAAAAAATTGGTTGAAAGACATGAAGCTTTAAGAACATCTTTTGAAATGGTGGATGGAGAAACTGTTCAGAGAATTCATAAGGAAGTAGATTTTAATATTAGATATTTAGAAGCAGAAGAGAATCAAGTAGGAAAAATGATTGAAGAATTTATCAGGCCATTTGATTTAAAGATAGCACCTTTATTGAGAGTAGAGCTTATTAAACTTAAAAACAAGTATTTATTTATCTGTGATATGCATCATATTATTTCTGACAGGGTATCTAGAGGTATTTTATTGAAAGAATTTATGGCATTATATGCAGAGAAAGAATTGCCAGAACTTAGAATCCAATATAAAGATTTTGCAGCATGGCAAAATGAACTCTTTCAATCTGAGTTGATTCAAAAACAGGAAGCACATTGGTTAGAAATGTTCACTGGGGAGATTCCTGTACTCAATTTACCAACAGATTATGCAAGACCAGCTCAAATGAGTTTCGAAGGAGATCGAGTGAGTGTTGAGATCAGAAAAGAGCAAATAGATTTATTAAAAGAGTTGGCATCAGAAAATGGTGCAACCCTCTTTATGACACTCTTAGCAGCTTATAATCTTTTATTGGCAAAATATGCAGGTCAAGAAGATATAGTTGTGGGATCGCCAATTGTCGGAAGACCACATCCTGATCTGGAGAATATCATCGGAGTTTTTGTAAACACACTGGCAATGCGAAATTATCCTGTAGGTGATAAAAGATTTGTTGATTTTTTTGCAGAAGTTAAAGAACATGCATTACTAAGTTATGAAAATCAGGATTATCAATTTGAAATGTTAGTAGATCAAGTGAATTTAGAACGGGATTTGAGTAGAAATCCATTATTTGATACATTGTTTAGTGTGCAAAACTTAGAAAACGAAAATAATACGATCTCTGATTTAAGATTTAGTCCATATGAATATGAAAGAAAGACTGCAAAATTTGATCTGGACGTTAATGCAAGTGAAACAGAGGATGGAATGATATTTACTCTGGAATATTGCACAAAACTATTCAAACGAGAGACGATTGAGAGAATGGCGGGTCATTTTGTAAATCTTATCAAAGAAATCATCACAAATCCAGAAGCAAAATTGGCTGATCTAGAGATGATTTCTGAGGAAGAGAAACAGCAGTTAATATATGACTTTAATTCAACTGCGGCAGAGTATCCAAAAACTAAAACAATCCATCAGTTATTTGAAGAACAGGTAGAACAAAATCCGAATAAAACTGCAGTTCTATTTAATGATAAGCAATTAACCTATCGTGAATTAAATGAAAAAGCCAATCAATTAGCAAGAGTATTACGGGTGAAAGGTGTTCAATCAGATCAGATAGTAGGAATTATGTTAGAACGCTCATTTGAAATGATCATCGGAATAATGGGAATTGTGAAAGCAGGAGGAGTGTATTTGCCGATATCTTTAGAGTATCCTAAAGATAGAATTCAGTATATGTTTGACGATAGTAAGATAGAGTATTTATTAATCAAAGGTAATATTATAGATCAAATTCAATTTGGTGGTGAAATATTTAACTTAGAAGATGAAGAAATATATACTGGTGATAGCGCAAACTTAGAAATCCTCAATACTTCAGAACAGAGGGCTTATGTAATATATACTTCTGGTTCTACAGGCAAGCCAAAGGGGGTAGCAATTCAACATAGGTCTTTAATCAACCGATTGAACTGGATGCAGAAAAAATATCCAATCGGTGAAGGGGATGTGATTCTTCAAAAGACTCCATTTACCTTTGATGTTTCGGTATGGGAGATGTTCTGGTGGTCATTAGTTGGAGCACAAGTCTGTTTTCTAGCACCTGGAGCGGAAAAAGATCCAGAAATGATTGTTGAAGCGATAGACAAATACCAGATCACAACAATGCATTTTGTACCATCTATGTTAAATGTGTTTTTAGATTTTATTGAGTTTACTTCCAAATTAAAAACTTTAAGGCAGGTTTTTGCTAGTGGAGAGGAGCTACATGTTACGCAGGTAGATAAGTTTAATCAATATTTGAATGAGCATAATGGTACAACTTTACATAATTTATATGGTCCCACAGAAGCAACTATTGATGTCACTTATTTTGATTGTTTACCAGAGTATAAACTAAAGAATGTTCCCATTGGTAAACCCATTGATAATACTCAACTTTATATTGTAGATAAAAATTTTCATCTCCAGCCAATTGGAGTAGCAGGAGAGTTATGTATATCCGGTGTAGGAGTTGCTGATGGCTATCTAAATAGACCAGAATTAACTGCTGAAAAATTTGTATTAAATCCATTTATTGATGGGGAAAAAATGTATCGAACTGGTGACTTAGCAAGATGGCTTCCTGATGGTAATATAGAGTTTCTGGGTAGAATCGATCATCAGGTAAAGATCAGAGGTTTTAGAATTGAGCTAGGTGAGATTGAAGCACAGCTATTAAAGATTGCAGGAGTAAAAGAAACAGTTGTAGTTGCTAGAGATGACCGTGAGGGGAACAAATATATTTGTGCATATCATGTGAGTGAGAAAGAATTTTTTGTATCAGAATTAAGAGAAGAACTATCCACATATCTTCCTGTTTATATGATTCCATCTTATTTCATACAATTAGAGAAACTACCTAAGACTTCGAATGGAAAAATTGATCGAAAAGATTTACCTGAACCTGATGGTAATATCAGTATTAGTACACAATATGTTGCTCCGAGATACGATGAGGAAAAGAAATTGGCTGATATCTGGAGTGAAATTCTTGGAATAGAGAAGATAGGAATCAATGATAACTTCTTTGAACTTGGCGGTCATTCCTTAAAAGCTACGGCTCTTGTTGCAAAAGTATTTAAAGAATTCAATGTAGAACTTACCTTAAGAGCGATTTTCAATACTCCGACTATAAAAGGAATTGCAGAATATATTCGAGAAGCAGAAAAGACTATCTATGCTTCGATAGAGTCTGTAGAAGAAAGAAAATCTTATCCAGTTTCGTCTGCTCAAAAGAGGCTCTTTATTTTAAATCAATTTGAGACAGATAGTACAAATTATAATATGCCAGGAATCACGTATATTGAAGGTAACCTGGACGTAGAGCATTTTAAAGAAACCGTCCTACAATTGATTCAAAGACACGCAGCTTATATAACAT
>DAOVRZ010000102.1:0-20724 GCA_030627905.1 Halanaerobiales bacterium | reverse complement strand
TGCCAGAAGGCGTAGAAATGGTTATGCCTGGTGATAACATTGAGATGATTGGTAGCTTGATTACTCCAATAGCTATGGAAGAAGGTTTACGTTTTGCGATCCGTGAGGGTGGCCGTACAGTAGGTGCTGGTGTTGTTACTTCGGTTATTGAGTAAAATAATTTTAAAAAATTTAAAAAAAGACTAGCTTTTTTTAAAGATATGTAGTACAATAGTTATTGTGTGTTGAATGAAAAAGATGAGGGAGTAATTACCCTTACTCCTTTTTCTTTTTCTTGTGTTTTTGGCAAGCGATGATGTGGAAGGTTGCGTTATGTACACACATCCGGGTGTGTGTATTTTAAATAATGAACACGCACGGACGTGTGGTGCATTGAACGGGAATTTTCACTGAGCATGTCCGTTTATAAAAATGGGCGAAAAGGAGGGAAATATTTAATGGCACAAGAGAAGATTAGAATTCGGCTGAAGGCGTATGAATATCAAGTGTTGGATCAATCAGCTCGTCAAATTGTTGACACTGCTAAGCGGAGTGGTGCTAAAGTTTCGGGACCGATTCCTCTCCCGACTGAGAAAGAGATATTTACTATCTTAAGATCTCCTCATGTAAATAAAGACTCTCGTGAACAATTTGAGATGAGAACGCATAAAAGATTGATCGATATTATTGATCCGACTCCAAAGACTGTTGATGCATTGATGCGTCTCGATCTTCCGGCAGGCGTTAATATTGAGATTAAGCTGTAAAAAGTGTGTTAATACCTTGTATTAATACTTTTGTAACCGGAATCGATTTTTTTATGCCAAATCTGGCTTAAAAATATAACATTAGATCGGTACAGAGGAGGTGCAAATAATGGCGAAGGGTATTCTGGGTAGAAAGATTGGAATGACTCAAATCTTTAGTGAAGATGGTCGAGTCACTCCTGTTACAGTCGTAGAAACTGGATCATGTGTAGTGGTACAGAAGAAAAACGATGAAGTTGATGGATATATTGCTTACCAGATAGGTTTTGATAAAATCAAACCCAAGCATGTTACTAAGCCATTAAAAGGTCATTTTGATAAAGCTGGGATTGAACCTAAGAAATATTTAAAAGAAGTCGTTTTTGATCAAGAATTCAATGTTGGCGATGAGTTGAAAGTTGATATTTTCAATGAAGGTGAAATTGTTGATGTAACAGGAATTAGCAAAGGTAAAGGTTATGCAGGTACAATTAAGCGTTGGAATTTCCATAGAGGTCCAATGAGTCATGGTTCTAAATTCCACAGAGCTCCTGGTTCTCTCGGTTCTGCTGATGCAGCGCGCGTATTTAAAGGTAAGAAAATGTCGGGTCGTCTGGGTGGAGAAAAAGTTACCATTCAGAATCTAGAGTTAGTTCGGGTTGATGTTGAAAGAAACATCCTTTTAATCAAAGGTTCTATTCCTGGACCAAAGAAAGGGATTGTATTCATTCGCGATGCAGTTAAAGCAGTTTAAGATACAATTGCGAAAGATGCAATATGTGAAAGGAGGATTTAGGGATGCCAAAATTAACATTGTATAATAAAACTGGTAGCCAAGTTGGCGAAGTTGACCTCAATGACAATGTTTTTGGCGCTGAGGTAAATGGCCCAGTGGTTCATCGTGCTGTGGTAGCTCAATTAGCTGCAATGCGTGCTGGTACACACAAAACCAAAACCCGTGGAGAAGTTGCTGGTGGCGGTAAGAAGCCATGGCGTCAAAAAGGTACTGGTCGTGCTAGACAGGGTTCCACATCTGCTCCGAATTGGGTTGGCGGTGGTAACGCTTTTGCAGTAAGCCCACGGAGCTACAAAAAGAAAGTTAACAAAAAAGAGAAAAGAATTGCTGTAAAATCTGCTTTAAGTAATAAGGTGGAAGAAGGAAAGTTGCTTGTTGTTGACAGTTTTAAAATGATAGAACCAAAAACCAAAGAAATGGTAAAGGTTTTAAATGGTCTAAAATTGGGTGATGAAAAAGTTTTGATTATTCTCCCAGGTAAAGATGAAGCTGTTTACAAGTCTGCTCGTAACATCCCGAATGTAAAGACTCTGGTAACTCAGGCTCTGAACATTTATGATCTTTTGAATTACGAATATATCGTGATGACAAAAGATTCTGTAGCAGCAATTGAGGAGGTGCTGGGATAATGGATCCTCGTGATATTATCATTAAGCCACATATCTCTGAAAAAACGATGCTAGAGATTGAAAAGAATAACAATTATACTTTCAAAGTGGCTTTAAAAGCCAATAAGACTGAGATCAAAAGAGCGATTGAAGAGATTTTTGGCGTAAAAGTTTTGAAAGTAAACACTAACCGGATGCTAGGTAAAACTAAGAGGATGGGAGTTTTTGTTGGTAAGACTCCTAACTGGAAAAAAGCTATGGTTAAATTGGCTGAGGGAGATCGAATTGAGATCTTTGAAGGTATGTAGTGTTGATTTCATGATTTGAGTTTTAAAGGAGGGAAACAAGATGGGCATAAAGAAGTTTAAACCGACCTCTCCAGCCCGTAGATATATGACTGTTTCCACTTTTAAAAAAATTACCAGAACCGAACCAGAAAAGAGTTTGACTGCTCCTCTGACTAAAAGTGGTGGTCGTAACTCTTACGGTCGCGTCACCGTACGCCATCGCGGTGGTGGTCATAAGCGGAAATACAGAATTATCGATTTTAAGCGGAATAAAGATGGGGTTCCAGCTCGCGTAGCTACCATTGAATACGATCCAAATCGTTCTGCACGTATTGCATTACTTCACTATGCAGATGGTGAGAAAAGATATATTATCGCTCCTCATAAATTGGGTGTTGATGATGTAATCGTTTCTGGTCCTGATGCAGATATCAAAGTTGGTAATGCCTTACCATTGGCTAATATTCCTGTAGGTACAATTGTACACAATATAGAGTTAAAGCCTGGTAAAGGTGCTCAGATGGTTCGTTCTGCAGGCGCATTGGCCCAGTTGGTAGCAAAAGAAGGTAAAAATGCTACTTTAAAGTTACCATCTGGTGAAGTTCGTATGGTAAGTTTGAGATGTAGAGCTACTATCGGTCAAGTGGGTAATGTAGATCACGAAAATGTTACTATCGGTAAAGCTGGTCGTAAGAGATGGTTAGGTATTCGTCCGACTGTTCGTGGTACGGTTATGAACCCAGTTGATCATCCACATGGTGGTGGTGAAGGTAAAAATAAAACTTCTGGTCGTCATCCAGTTACCCCATGGGGTAAACCAACTATTGGTGCTAAGACCCGGAAGAAGAAGGCATCAGATAAGATGATTGTTCGTCGTCGTCATGGAAAATAATATTTCACTCTTGAGTGTAAAACACTCTAGATGTAGAGCACGCTTTGCGTGACTTAACTCTACTCTGAGAGGAGGGTATAAATTGGGTAGATCTTTAAAGAAGGGTCCTTTTTGTGAGCCAAAACTGTTAGCAAAAGTTAAAATTATGAATGAGTCTGGTAAAAAGCAAGTTATTAAAAGCTGGTCTCGTTCATCTACAATTTTTCCAATAATGATAGGGCATACAATAGCTGTGCATGATGGAAGAAAGCATGTACCAGTTTATATCACTGAAGATATGGTAGGTCATAAGTTGGGTGAATTTGCACCAACTCGTAAGTTTAGAGGCCATGGTTCACATACTGAACGGTCAACTGCATTAAAGTAAGGGGGGGTTATGATGGAGGCTAGAGCAGTTGCTAAATATATTCGCGTCTCCCCTAGAAAAGCCCGTCTGGTTATGGATTTAGTTAGGGGTCAAGATGCAAGTGTAGCTATGAGTATTCTAAGAAATACTCCAAATAAAGCTGCAGGGATTATTGAAAAAGTGCTCAAGTCTGCTGTTGCTAATGCTGAAAATAATCATGAGATGGCAGCAGAAGATTTATACATTGTGAAAGCATTTGTTGATGAAGGCCCTACCTTAAAACGTTTTAGACCTAGATCTATGGGTATGGCTACTAGAATTAGAAAAAGAACCAGCCACATTACAATTGTGGTTAGCGAAAGGGAGGGATAAGATTGGGTCAAAAAGTTAATCCTCATGGTATGCGTTTAGGCATCGTTAAAGATTGGGATGCCAAATGGTATGCTGACAAGTATAAATTTGCTGATTTGCTTCATGAAGACTTGAAAATCCGTAAATATATCAAGAATAAATTATATAGCTCAGGAATTTCAAAAGTTGTGATTGAACGTGCAGCAAATAGGATAAAACTTGACATCCACACTGCCCGTCCTGGTATGGTGATTGGCCGTGGTGGTTCAGAAGTTGATGTATTGCGTCGTGACTTAGAAAATATGAGCGATAAAAAAGTTCAGATTAATGTTATTGAAGTCAAAAGACCTGAAATGGATGCTCAATTGGTCGCTGAAAGTGTTGCCGAACAATTGGAACGTCGTGTATCTTTCCGTAGAGCTATGAAGCAAACAATGACTCGTACAATGCGCTTTGGTGCTAAAGGTTTTAAAATTCAAAGTAGCGGTCGTCTTGGTGGGGCTGAAATGGCTAGAACTGAAGGATATAGTAGAGGTAGTGTGCCTTTGCATACATTACGTGCTGATATTGATTATGGTTTTGCTGAAGCAAGCACCACTTATGGAAAAATTGGTGTTAAAGTTTGGATTAATAAAGGTGAGGTTTTACCTCAACGTGCTAATAAAAAATAGTAAGTAAGTATTAGTTGGTGAAAGGAGGCCGAACAGAGATGTTGATCCCTAAGCGAGTTAAGTATAGAAAACAGCATCGGGGACGTATGAAGGGGAAGGCCCAACGCGGAACAACTGTTCAGTTCGGTGAATTTGGATTACAAGCGCTAGAACCAGCCTGGATCACTAATCGCCAAATTGAGGCTGCCCGTGTTGCCATGACTCGTTATATCAAAAGAGGTGGTAAAGTCTGGATCCGAATTTTCCCTGATAAACCTGTAACTGCTAAACCTGCTGAAACCCGGATGGGTTCTGGTAAAGGTTCTCCAGAATACTGGGTGGCTGTTGTTAAACCTGGTCGTATTATGTTCGAAATGGCTGGCGTAAGCGTAGAGGATGCCCGAGAAGCGATGCGCCTTGCATCTCATAAACTGCCTATTAAGACAAAATTCGTAATCCGGCAAGAAATGGATGGTGAGGCAAATGAGAGCTGATAAATTTAGAGAAATGACTGTTAGTGAACTGCAGATACAGTTAAGGGATTTAAAAGAAGAGTTGTTTAATTTTAGATTTCAACATGCTACTGCACAGTTAGATAATCCTTTGAAAATTCGTGAAGTACGGAGAACCATTGCCCGAGTTAAAACATTGCTTCGGGAAAAAGAGTTGAGAATCAACGCATAGTACTTCACAAAATGTGATTGGGTAGGAAGGAGGTTCTCACATGGAAGAAAGCCGTGCTAATCGAAGAACAAGAGTAGGTGTTGTGGTTAGTGATAAGATGGATAAAACTGTTGTTTTTGAAGTTGAACGCAAAACAAAGCATCCTCTTTATAAAAGGATAGTTAAGCGGTCAAAACGTTTTAAAGCACATGATGAAAATAACGAATGTCGGATTGGTGATAAGGTTAAAGTAATGGAAACTCGTCCATTGAGTAAAGATAAACGGTGGAGAGTTGTTGAAATTATTGATCGTGCTAAATAACATTATTTCCTGCTTTAAGAAAGGAGGGAATTAGAGATGATCCAACATCAAGCCAAGTTGAAGGTTGCCGATAATAGTGGAGCTAAAGTTGTTCAATGTATAAAGGTTTTAGGCGGTTCTAAGCGTCGTTATGCATCGATCGGTGATATTATTGTCTGTAGTGTTAAGGATGCCATTCCAAATGGTGTTGTTAAAAAAGGTGATGTTGTCAAGGCTGTAGTTGTACGAGTAAAAAAGGAATATGGTCGTCCGGATGGTTCTTATATTCGTTTTGATGATAATGCTGCGGTTATTATTGACGATTCAAATAACCCACGGGGTACTCGGATTTTCGGGCCTGTTGCTCGTGAATTACGGGAAAAAGATTTTATGAAGATAATTTCTCTAGCTCCAGAAGTATTATAAAATGTGATGAATCCATCGGTTTGAAAGGAGGTTATTAGATTGACTACTCCTAAATTGCATGTAAAAAAAGGTGATACAGTTGAAGTTATCGCTGGAAAAGATAAGGGTAAAAATGGAAAAGTTCTCAAAGTAGATCTTTTAAAGAGTCGTGTGTTAGTTGAAGGGGTGAATATCGTTCATCGCCATACTAAACCTACACAAAAACTTCCTCAAGGTGGTATTGTTGAAAACGAGGCGCCTATTCATGTATCTAATGTACAGTTAGTTTGCCCACGTTGCAACAACTCTGCCCGTACAATCAAGAAAATCCTTGATGACGGCAAGAAGGTAAGATGTTGCCAAAAATGTGGTGAGGTTGTTGATAAGTAGTGGCGAAAGGAGGTTACTTGAATGTCCGTTTTGCGGGAGACCTATCAAAAGGAAGTGATTCCTGCTTTGATGGAGAAATTTAAATATAGTAATATTATGCAAGTGCCCGAAGTAGAAAAAATTATTATTAACATGGGCGTTGGTGAAGCAAAAGATGACCCTAAAGTTTTGGATCATGCTGTAGAAGAAATGAGTATGATTGTTGGTCAAAAACCAGTAGTAACCAAAGCAAAGAAATCTGTCGCGAACTTTAAAATCAGAGCGGGGATGCCAGTTGGATGTAAAGTTACCCTTCGCGGTGAAAAAATGTATGATTTCTTGTATAAATTGGTTGGTATAGCTATGCCACGGATTCGTGACTTCCGCGGTATTTCTGCGAAAGCTTTTGATGGTCGCGGGAATTATTCACTTGGTTTAACTAACCAGACTGTTTTCCCTGAAATTTCCCTGGATAGGATTGATAAAGTTCGCGGCATGGATATCGTAATTGTTACGAGTGCTAAAACAGACGAAGAAGCGCGCGAACTACTTGTTCTTATGGGAATGCCTTTCAAAAAATAATTAAGGGAGGGGAAAAAAGTGGCTAAAAAAGCTATGGTTAATAAGGCTAATCGAGAGCCTAAATTTGAAGTTCGAAGAGTCAGAAGATGTAAAAGATGCGGTCGCCCACGTAGCGTGATTAGAAAGTTCGAACTTTGCCGTGTCTGTTTTAGAGAGTTAGCTCATAAAGGCCAAATTCCAGGAGTGAAAAAGGCCAGTTGGTAATCTATAAATTGGAAGGAGGTCGGCAAAGATGGCAATGACAGATCCTATTGCTGATATGCTTACTAGAATCCGAAATGCAAACATGGTTCAAAAGGGAAATGTGGATCTTCCTGCTTCAAGAATTAAGGAAGAGGTTGCAACAATTCTAAAAGAAGAAGGATTCATTAAGGATTATCAACGGATCGCAGAGGGCCCTCAGGGAACTTTACGTCTATATTTAAAGTATAATAAAGACGGTAGAAGAGTTATTTCGGGCTTAAAACGGATAAGTAAGCCAGGTTTGCGGGTTTATGCAAAAAAAGACGAAATCCCCAAAGTATTAGGTGGTTTAGGAATAGCTATTCTTACTACTTCCAAAGGGATTATGACCGATAAACAAGCACGAGCTACCCAAGTTGGTGGCGAAGTTCTCTGTTATGTTTGGTAATATAATTTTGTGGGAAGTATTCTTAGGTAAATGGAGGTGTATGAGATGTCCAGAATAGGGCTTAAACCTATACCGTTTCCAGGAAGTGTCGAAGTTAAAATCGACGGTTCTCTCATAACAATTAAGGGTCCTAAAGGGGAGTTAAAGCAGGATGTTAGTCCCAGAATGGAAGTCTCTATTGAGAACCAGGAAATAATCGTAAAAAGATCATCTGATCAAAAGACAGACAAAGCTCTTCATGGTTTAACTCGTTCACTGTTGGCTAACATGGTTGAAGGTGTAACCAAGGGATTTGAAAAGAAATTAGAGATGGTTGGTGTAGGTTATCGTGCTAACCTGAAGGGCAAAAGTTTGGATATAGAGATTGGGTTCTCCCATCCAGTTGTGAAAGATCCAGCCTTAGGAATCGAATTTGAAGTGGATAAAAAGAACAAGAACACTATTATTACTGTTCGTGGAATTGATAAACAGTTAGTAGGTCAAACTGCTGCTGAAATTCGTGCGATACGTCCACCTGAGCCATATAAAGGTAAAGGTATTAAATATGTTGATGAAGTTATTCGCCGTAAGGTTGGTAAGACCGGTTAATAGGTCAAATTGCCAATGTATAGGAAAGGAGTGACGAAAAGTGGATAAGCGTTCCGCACGGAATAGACGACATCTAAGAGTACGTAAAAAGATTTTTGGTACTCAAGATTGTCCACGTTTATGTGTATATCGTAGCTCAAAGCATATATATGCTCAAGTGATTGACGATGTAAATCGTGTTACTTTAGTCGCTGCTTCAACTCTGGATCCAAAGTTGCGTGATGAACTTAATTATGGTGGTAACATTGAAGCTGCAAAAGCTGTTGGTGAAATGGTTGCAGAGCGTTGTTTAGCCGAAGGAGTTGAAAAAGTTGTATTTGATCGTGGTGGTTTTCTCTATCATGGTCGCGTAAAAGCTTTAGCTGATGCTGCCCGTAAGAAGGGTCTGAAGTTTTAACAAGAGGGAGGGAAATGGATGAAACTGCTCGACCCTAACGAATTTGAATTGACTGAACGAGTCGTAAATATAAATCGTGTTGCAAAAGTTGTTAAAGGTGGTCGTAGATTTAGCTTTAGTGCTCTCATCGTTGTTGGCGATGGCAACGGTCACGTTGGTGTTGGACTTGGTAAAGCTAATGAGGTTCCTGAAGCAATCCGTAAGGGTGTAGAGGATGCTAAGAAAAATTTGATCAGCTGTTCTTTAGTAGGAACAACTATTCCACACGTGATTACTGGACAATATGGCGCTGGAAGTGTATTACTAAAACCAGCTGCTGAAGGTACTGGGGTTATCGCTGGTGGTCCTGTTCGTGCCGTTTTAGAACTTGTAGGTGTGCGTGATATTTTAACTAAATCTTTAGGTTCTTCTAACCCATTAAATATGGTTAAAGCAACTATTCAAGGCTTAGATGAGCTTAAATTAGCTGAAGAGTTTGCTGAATTAAGAGGTAAAACTGTCGAAGAACTGTTAGGTTAAAAAAACCATTTCGCAGTTAAGGAGGTGTAAGGATGAGACTTCATGATATTAAACCAGCAGATGGTGCCAGAAAAGATCGTAAACGTGTAGGTCGTGGCGGCAAGCGTGGCTATACTTCCGGTAGAGGTGCCAATGGTCAAAAGTCCCGTTCTGGTGGTGGAGTTCGTCCAGGTTTTGAAGGAGGTCAAACTCCATTATTCCGGAGATTGCCTAAACGTGGTTTCAATAACAAGTGGGCAACAAAATATGCTGAAGTAAATATTAGATCATTAAATCGTTTTGATGCTGGCGCCGAAGTGACTCCTGAACTGTTATTGGAGACGGGTGTAATTGATAAACTTCTTGATGGAGTGAAAATTCTCGGCTCTGGTGAGCTAAATCGGCCAATAAATGTTAAAGCTCATCGGTTTAGTAAGTCTGCTATTGAGAAGATAGAAGGAGCTGGCGGAAAGACAGAGGTGATATAATATGTTTGCGGCATTGGGTAATGCGTTTAAGGTTAAGGAATTAAGAGGCAAGATATTGTTTTTGTTGGCAATGATTGCCGTTTACCGGATCGGGGCACATATTCCCGTTCCAGGTGTTGATGTATCCATTTTTTCAAAATTAATAGGTGATAGTGGACTTCTAGGATTCATTGATATGTTTTCTGGTGGTTCTCTCAAAAATTTCACTATTTTTGCAATGACCATTGGACCATATATTACTTCTTCTATCATTCTGCAACTATTAACAGTTGTTATTCCACATTTAGAGGAACTTTCTAAATCTGGTCCAGAAGGTCGTAAAAAGATTGCTCAGTATACCCGTTATGGTACTGTAATCCTGGCTTTAGTTCAAGGTTTTAGTATTGCCTACTACATTCGTAATGTGGGTGCTGTAATCAATCCAAATTTCTTTAACATGTTTACCATCGTAATTACCCTAACAGCCGGTACTGCTTTTCTAATGTGGTTGGGTGAGCAGATAACAGATAAGGGAATTGGAAATGGAATTTCGATTATTATTTTCGCTTCAATTATATCGAGTTTTCCATCTAGTACAATTCAGACATTTGCAAGATTGAAAGCTGGTAGTCTCTCAATTTTGAGTTTCTTAATATTTTTGGTGTTGGCTACAGTGATTATTGGTGCAGTAATTTATATTCAACAAGGTGAAAGAAGAATTCCTGTTCAGTACTCTAAGCGTGTTGTAGGACGTAGAGTATATGGTGGTGGAAATACTCATATTCCGATGAAAGTAAATCAGGCTGGTGTAATTCCTGTTATCTTTGCTTCATCTGTCTTGATGTTTCCAGCAATGGTTTTTAGGTTTTTACCATGGGATTGGGCAAGAACAGCGGCTGATTCTTTAGGCCCTGGATCTGCTTTGTATCTGGTTTTAACCGCTTTAGCAATCATCTTCTTTACCTATTTCTATACAGCAATCACTTTTAATCCGATGGAAGTTGCTGATACCATGAAGAAAAATGGTGGATTCATTCCAGGATTGCGTCCTGGTCGTCCAACAAGTCAATACCTTGAAAAAGTATTATCCAGACTTACACTATCAGGTGCTCTTTTCTTAGCGGCTATAGCACTTGTTCCATATGCCTTAAGTCCATTAGGAATAAGCATGAGGTTTGGTGGTACTTCATTATTGATTATTACTGGTGTTGCACTTGAAACTATGAAGCAAATTGAATCTTATCTGTTGATGCGCCACTATGAGGGTTTTCTTAAGTAAAAAAGTTCTTAAGGAGGGGGAAGTATGCATTATATCCTAGTCGGTCTCCCTGGAGCAGGTAAAGGAACTCAAGCAGTAAATCTGGTTTTAAAATATCAGATACCACATATCTCTACTGGGGATATGTTTCGTTCTGCTTTGAAAAATGAAACTCCTCTTGGTCTTGAAGCCAAAAAATATATGGATCGTGGCGAATTGGTTTCAGATGAAGTTACAATTGGTATTGTACGCGAACGTCTTCAAGAAGATGACTGTAAAAAAGGGTTTTTGTTAGACGGTTTTCCCCGCACTATCCCTCAGGCTGAAGCATTAGATGAGATTTTAAATGACTTGAATATAACTCTTAACGGAGTTATTAGTATTCAAGTTCCTGAAGATGAATTACTAAAAAGATTATCTGGTAGGCGGGTTTGCAAAAATTGTGGTGCTACATTCCACATAATGTATAATCCGCCCCAAAAAGAGGGTATCTGTGATGAATGTGGCGAAAAGCTAATTCAAAGGGAAGATGATCGGGAAGAAACGATCAAGAATCGTCTTGAAGTAAATCGTGAAAAGACACAGGTTTTAAAGGAATATTATACTAAGGCAAACCTTTTAAAAGAAGTGGATGGTATTGGCGAGTTTGAAGAAGTATTCACTAGAATATGTCAAGTGATTGAGGGCAACTAAAGATGATCATCATTAAATCTGATCGAGAAATTAACTTGATGAGAGAAGCCAACCGAATTGTGGCAGAAACTCATGAACTGTTGGCAGAAGTGATCAAACCTGGCATTACCACTGCTGAAATAGATCGGATTGCTGAAGAATATATCTTAAGACAGAGTGCAAAGCCTGCTTTTAAAGGCTATCAAGGTTTTCCTGCAACAGTCTGCGCATCCATTAATGAGCAAGTTGTTCACGGGATTCCTAGTGATCGTAAATTGGAAGAGGGAGATATTATCGGTTTAGATATTGGAGCTTATAAAAATGGTTATTATGGCGATGCTGCAAGGACATGGCCAGTTGGAAAAGTAAGTGCTTCGGCACAAAAACTTATCGAGGTAACTAGGGAAAGCTTGAATCAAGGGATTGCCAAAGCATTAGCGGGTAATCGATTAACCGATATATCCCATGCTATTCAAAATTATGTTGAATCTCATGATTTTTCTGTGGTGTTAGAGTATGTTGGACACGGAATTGGTCGCAGCATGCATGAAGCACCACAGGTACCAAATTACGGTCAACCAGGTCGAGGCCCTCGCTTAAAAAAAGGTATGTGTCTAGCAATTGAACCTATGATCAATGCTGGAGGTCATGAGGTAAAAGTGTTGGGAGATCGTTGGACTGTTGTTACTGCTGATGGATCTTTTTCTGCTCACTATGAAGATACCATTGTAATAACTGATAGAGAGCCATTAATTTTAACTCGCCTCTAATGAATGTATATCTCTGACAGTATATGATATAATAATTAATTGAGGTGATTATTTTATGGATTCTAACGAATTCCAGCCAGGCCAATTGGTATCTTCCTGCGCTGGTCGGGATAAAGGACGATATTTTGTTGTATTCGACGTAATTAATGATTTTAAGGTAAGAGTTGTAGACGGAGATTTACGTCGTGTTGAAAAACCTAAAGTCAAGAATAGCAGACATTTGATTTTTCACAAAAAAATTGTTACGTCGATTATTGAAAAACTTAAGTTAGGGCAGCGTATTACCAATGAACAGGTAAGACTTGCTTTGAAAGAGACATTAAGTGAGGGAAATCCTCGTAAGGAGGTTTAAAGACCGCATGGCCAAAGGTGATTCTATTGAAGTTGAAGGTACTGTGATTGAACCGTTACCAAACGCAATGTTTCGCGTTGAGTTGGAGAATGGTCATAAAGTTTTAGCACATGTTTCAGGCAAGATGAGAATGAACTTTATTCGGATCTTACCTGGAGACAAAGTAACTGTCGAATTATCGCCCTATGATCTTACACGTGGGAGAATCACTTATCGCCACAAATAATGTTTAGCATGTGAGGAGGGTTCACAGTGAAGGTAAAAGCATCTGTTAAACCGATGTGTGAAAAGTGTAAAATTATTAAAAGAAAAGGTCGGGTTCGGGTAATCTGTGAGAATCCTAAACATAAACAGCGTCAAGGATAATCATTAGGAGGTGTGACTAGAGCATGGCAAGAATTGAAGGTGTCGATCTTCCTCGCGATAAGCGAATTGAGATTGGTCTAACTTATATTTATGGAATTGGTTTACCAACTTCCCAAAAGATTCTTGAGGGTGCTGGAGTTAATCCAGATACTCGTGTACGGGATTTGACTGAGGAAGAAGTTTCACTTCTCAGAACGGAAATTGGTAACTATAATGTAGAGGGTGAACTCCGTCGTGAAGTTCGGGCCAATATTAAACGTTTAATGGATATTGGTTCCTACCGTGGTTATAGACATCGTAGAGGCCTTCCTGTACGTGGTCAAAAAACCAAAACTAATGCTCGTACCCGTAAAGGTCCCAAACGTACTGTTGGTAAGAAAAGATAACTAAATTATTGTAAAGGAGGGACGAAAGATGGCAAAAGCTAAGCGTAGAATCCGTAAGAAGAAAAAAGTTAAAAAGAATGTTGATAGAGGGCAAGCACACATTCGCTCAACCTTTAACAACACCATCATTACTTTAACTGATATGAACGGAAGTGTATTATCTTGGTCAAGTGGTGGTAATGTAGGTTATAAGGGTTCACGTAAGAGTACTCCTTTTGCGGCTCAATTGGCTGCTGAAACTGCAGCAAAAGCTGCTATGGAGCATGGTTTAAGAGAAGTTGAAGTTTATGTAAAGGGTCCTGGTGCTGGTAGAGAGTCTGCCATCCGGTCTCTGCAAGCTGCTGGTATAGAGGTAAGTTTGATTAAAGATGTTACTCCAATACCTCATAATGCATGTCGGCCTCCTAAGCGTCGCCGTGTCTAATCTGATTTAAAAAGGTTTAAAAAAGATTTAATTGGGAAGAATGATTATTACCCGTTTATTAAATATATAAAAGAGAAATATCTGGGACAATGGAGGTGTAGTCATTAATGGCACGCTATACGGGACCAGTATGTCGTCTTTGCCGTCGTGAGGGCGAGAAACTGTATCTGAAAGGTGAACGTTGCTATAGTGATAAATGTGCAATAGTCAGACGTGCATACGCTCCTGGTCAACATGGTCAGGGTCGTCGTTCTAAGCCATCTGAGTATGGTTTACAATTAAGAGAAAAACAAAAAGTACGTCGGACATATGGTGTTTTGGAAAAACAGTTTAAAAATTATTTTTCGATGGCTGAGAAAAAAGCTGGTGTTACTGGTGAAAATTTTTTAAAAATTCTCGAATGCCGTCTTGATAATGTTGTTTACAGACTAGGCTTTGCAGGTTCTCGGAATGAGGCTAGACAGTTAGTTCTGCATGGTCATATTCGTGTAGACGGTAAGAAAGTAAATATTCCTTCTTATCTGGTATCTGTTGGTATAGAGATTGAGATTGCTGAAAAGAGCAATAATAACAAACGGATGAAAGAACTCAAGGAACTTCATGCTAACTATAAAACTCCATCCTGGTTAGAGACAAATATTGAAAAATTATCAGGTAGAGTATTAGCTGAACCAAAACGTGAAGAGATTGACATCCCAATCCAAGAGCATCTGATTGTTGAATTCTATTCCAGATAAGATTGATCTGATTGATTACCCTCAAAGATATAATATTACCAGATGATGGTTAGGGATAAAGGAGGGTGTAAATTAATGATCGAGATTGAAAAGCCGCGTATTGAAAAAGTAGAGTCGACAGAGACGTATGGTAAATTTATAATTACTCCATTGGAGAGAGGTTTTGGAATTACTTTGGGGAATTCTCTACGAAGAGTTCTCCTTTCCTCTCTGCCGGGAGCAGCTGTGACCTTTGTTAAATTTGACGGTGTACGTCATGAGTTTACGGCTATTCCTGGTGTTGTTGAGGATGTAACGGATGTTGTGCTCAACTTAAAAGGTGTAATTCTTAAATGTTACTCTGATGAGCCTCAGACCTTGCGCGTAGAAGTTTCTGGTGAAGGAATAGTTACTGCTGGAGATTTTAATGTAACTGGTGATGTGGAGATTTTAAACCCAGATCATCATATTGCTACATTAGATACAGAAGGTGAACTCCGCCTGGAAGTAACGGTTGAACGTGGCAGGGGTTATCTTTCCTCAGAAGAATGTAAGGAAAGAAGAGAGCACATTATTGGGCTAATTCCGATTGATGCATCCTTTACACCAATTCGGCGTGTTAATTTTTCTGTCGAAAATACCCGTGTTGGGCAAGTTACTGACTATGATCGTCTAGTACTTGAAATTACTACAAATGGAAGTGTACTACCAGATGAAGCAATTAGTTTGGCAGCTAGAATTTTTCAAGAACATCTTGCTCTTTTTGTTAATCTTACACATGATGTTGGTGATGTGGAGATTATGATTGAAAAAGAAGAGGAAGAAAAGGATAAAATCATGGAGACTACTATTGAAGAATTAGAATTGTCAGTAAGATCCTCTAACTGTTTGAAAAGAGCTGGTATTAATACTGTTGAGGAATTGACTCAGAAAAATGAAGAAGATTTAATCAAAGTTCGTAATTTAGGTAGAAAATCACTTGTAGAGATTAAAGAGCGATTGAAAGAACTCGAGCTTTCATTTAAGAAATCTGATGTGTGATAGGAGGAGAATACTGTGAGACGCAAATTAAACATGGTAAGTGCACATCGTAAAGCAATGTTTGCAAATATGGTCACTTCTTTATTTAAACATGAGCGCATTGAGACTACTGTGACCAGAGCAAAGGAAGTTCGCCCCGTTGCTGAGAAGTTAATCACTTCTGCTAAAAAGGGTGACCTACATTCCCGTCGTCAGGTTATGCGTGTGATTAAAGATAAAGATATCGTTGCAAAACTCTTTGATAATATAGGTCCAAGATTTGCAGAACGTCCAGGTGGTTACACAAGAATTATAAAAATTGGTCCACGTCGTGGAGATGCTAGTGAAATGGTCATTCTGGAGTTAGTTGAATAGTTAGTCAATGTGTATGCAGCCATTTTAGAGTCTAAGGCAGAAGTAAATGGCTGCCTTATTCTTTATTCTAAAAAGGATTTAAGGTGATGGTATATGAGCTTTATTCAATTAAAGGATATAGAATATTGCTACCCAACGTCTTCGATGGCTGCTCTCAAATCCATCAATTTGAAGATTGAAAAAGGTGAATTTGTAGTTATTATTGGCTCTAATGGCTCAGGTAAATCAACTTTGGCCAAACTTTTAAATGTATTGTTAGTACCAACTGAAGGAACTGTTCTTATAAATGGTTTGGATACTACAGATACAGAAAATATTTGGAAGATCAGACAACAGGTTGGGATGGTCTTTCAAAATCCCGACAATCAATTGATCGCAACGACAGTAGAAGAAGAAGTTGCTTTTGGTCCTGAAAACTTAGGAGTTCCATCTGAAGAGATTCGTCGTAGGGTAGATGACGCTTTGCGTTTGGTGAGGATGAATAGTTATCAAAAACATGCTCCTCATAATCTCTCAGGTGGACAAAAGCAGAGAATTGCAATTGCAGGTGTCATCGCAATGTTGCCTAAGTGCATTGTTTTAGATGAACCTACAGCAATGTTAGACCCACAAGGCAGACGTGAAGTTATTGAAACGATTACACGATTGAATAGAGTAGAGAATAAAACAATTGTTCATATTACTCATTATATGGAAGAAGCCATTGGAGCGGATCGAGTTATTGTTATTGATGACGGCGAGATTAAGATGTCAGGTAAACCACGTGAGATATTTCAAGAGGTAGAGAAATTAAAAAGTTATCAACTGGATGTACCACCTATTACAGAGTTAGCATATGAACTGAGTAAGGCTGGATTAGACTTGCCAAAAGGGATATTAACGGTGGAAGAGTTGGTGGAAAAATTATGTTGATACGAGTTGAAAAGGTTAGCCATTTTTATGAGGAAGAATCACCTGCAGCACTTAATGAGATTAGTTTTTCCATTTCAAAAGGTGAATTTATCGGTTTGGTTGGGCATACAGGTTCAGGAAAATCGACTCTTGTTCAGACCTTAAATGGATTAATTCGTGCTTCTAGAGGGTCTATATACATTGATGGAGAGAATATAACTGAAAAAGGTGTTAATTTAAAGACCGTTCGTCAAAAAATTGGTTTAGTCTTTCAATATCCTGAACATCAGCTTTTTGAAGAAAGTATTGAGAAAGATATTGCCTTTGGTCCGCGAAATCTGGGGCTTTCTGAGGATGAAATCAAAACCAGAGTTCGATGGGCAATGGAATTGGTTCAGATGAATTATGATGAATTTAGCGAGCGTTCTCCATTTCAGTTGAGTGGTGGGCAGAAACGCAAAGTGGCTATTGCAGGAGTTTTAGCAATGAAACCACGTGTGTTGATACTTGACGAACCTTCTGCTGGATTGGATCCGATGGGACGTAATCAGTTATTACGATTATTGACTCATCTTAACAATGAATATCAAATGACCATCATTTTGGTGTCACATCGGATGGAGGAAGTTGCTGAATTAGCTGATCGTTTATTGGTAATGAATGCAGGAAAATTACTATTAGATGATACTCCGCGAAAAGTATTTCAAAAGATTCAATTATTAGAAGAGATCGGATTAGATATTCCTCAAGTTTCTCGACTCCTTTGGGAACTCAAACAACGGGGACATAATGTTCATACAGACTTATTAACTCTGAATGAAGTAAAAGAGGAGATAATTCGGTTTGTTGGGAGTAAGAGACCATGTTAAAAAGTATAACCATCGGACAATATATATATCGGGATTCTATTATTCATAGGCTGGATCCGCGGATAAAAATTCTTATTACTCTACTTGTTATGATTGGTCTGTTTATGGTCAATTCTTTTTTAGGGTTTGGATTGGTAGCCCTATTTATTGGGGTTATTATATTTTTATCAAAGTTACCGTATGTGAGGGTTTTAAGGGGTTTGAAACCTATTTTATTTATTACTATTTTTACTTTGATTCTACATCTATTCTTTACCACAGGTGGAGATGTGATTTTCAAAGCTGGTTTTATAACTATTTATGAAGAAGGTCTTTATACTGGTATTTTTATGGTTGTTCGGATTTTGCTTTTAATTTTATTTACTTCTCTTTTAACTTTGACAACATCTCCTATGGAGTTAACTGATGCTATTGAATATTTGTTAAAGCCATTTCAACGAGTCGGAGTGCCTGCTCATGAGTTGGCTATGATGATGACAATTGCATTAAGATTTATTCCAACCTTAATGGAAGAAGCAGATAAAATAATGAAAGCTCAACAAGCACGTGGTGCTGATTTTGAAACTGGAAATCTGTTTCAAAAAGCTAAAAGTTTAATACCTTTATTGATTCCGCTTTTTATTAGTGCTTTTCGTCGTGCTGATGATTTGGCTTTGGCTATGGAGGCAAGGTGTTATCGTGGTGGAGAAAATCGTACTCGAATGAATCAACTTCGTTACCATTCAAAAGATTTTTTTACCTTAGGATTGGGTATTATATTTACTATTATTATCAGTATTTTATAGGGGATGATTAGATGCGCTATTTCAAATGTATCCTCGAGTATGATGGTACAAATTATTCTGGTTGGCAACGTCAAAATAATACTCATAAGACAGTTCAAGAAAAAGTGGAAAGCGCACTAACAATAATTTCTAAAAAATCAATTTCTGTACTTGCATCTAGTAGAACGGACGCTGGAGTACATGCGTATGGTCAAGTTATTGGTTTTAAAATGGATAATAACATTCCTATAAATAAGTTGTCTGTTGCTATGAATTGCCTTTTACCAAAAGATATTCGCATAATATCAGCCGAGGAAGTTGATTTAAATTTTCATCCTAGATTTCAAGCTAAGGGGAAAATATACCATTATCTGATTGAAATTTGTAAAATTCAATCAGTGTTTCGGCGTTTTTATGCTTATCAGTTACTTTTCGAGTTGGATATTGATGCGATGAGAAAGAGTTCGGAATATTTAATTGGAACTCATGATTTTTCTTCTTTTCGTGCTACGGGTTGCTCTGCAAAATCTCCAGTTCGTAACCTGAAAAGAATTGAAATATTTAAAGAGAATGATTCTATCCGTTTTGAGTTTGAGGGGGAAGGATTTTTATATAATATGGTGAGGATTCTCACTGGTACTTTAGTTTATACAGGATTAGGTAAGTTTACTCCTGAACAAGTGGATGAGGTGTTAGAAGCTAGGGATCGAACTTTAGCAGGTCCGACAGTACCTGCTCATGGTCTTTATTTAATGCAGATTTTTTATTGAAAATAAAAGAAAGTTCTTGACAGCTAGCTATCTTTTATATTAAAATATTGATTGGAGTGTAACGATGATAACATATTTGCTTCCCACGCCCCGATATGTTATCTGAGTGATATCCTCAATGTATTTAGCAAGGAGGGAAAACGATGAAGAGTTTTACAGCAAAACCTCAAGATATTGAACGTAAATGGTTTGTAGTTGATGCAGCTGATCAGCCTCTAGGTCGTTTGGCTAGTGAGGTAGCTAAAATTTTACGCGGAAAGCATAAGCCTATATTCACTCCTCATGTGGATACTGGTGATTATGTTATCATTCTTAATGCTGAGAAAATTAAGTTGACAGGTAAAAAATGGCAACAAAAAGTTCATTATCATCATACTGGGCATCCTGGTGGAATTAAAGGAATTACTTATGATAAGTTACGTGCTAAGTCTCCTGAGAAAATCATTCAGTATGCTGTTAAGGGTATGTTGCCTAAGAATAAATTAGGTCGTTCTCAACTTAGTAAATTGAAAGTTTACGCTGGTTCTGAGCATTCACATCAAGCTCAAAAACCTGAAGTGTTAGAGATCAAGTTTTAATATTTATATGAAATAGATTGGATGGCTCTGAGTTTGGAAGGAGGAGTATAAATGGCTCAACAAATACAGTACCGTGGAACTGGACGGAGAAAGACTTCATCTGCTCGTGTGCGCTTATTACCTGGAGAAGGGAATATTATTATTAATAAAAAACCTATTTCTGAGTATTTTGGTCGTGGAGTGTGTGAACAGATTGTAAGACAACCCTTAGAGTTAACTGGTACTCTTGGCAAATATGATGTATTGGTTAATGTTATTGGTGGAGGCTTAATGGGTCAAGCTGGTGCTATTCGTCATGGTATTTCTCGTGCTTTGTTAGAGGTAGATGTTGAATTACGTCCTGCATTGAAGAAAGCAGGTTATTTGACTAGAGATTCACGAATGAAAGAGCGTCGTAAGTATGGTTTGAAAAAAGCCCGGAAGGCATCTCAATTCTCCAAGCGTTAATTCAAAGATTGTTATTAATGTTATTTATGAAGATTTAAAGAGGACAGTATATACTGTCCTCTTTAAATCTAATATATTTATTGGTAGAGCAAGTTCTTCGTTGTCTATAAGTGAAGATATAATTAATATTAATATATGAATTGATAATAAAAAACGCTATTGACATTGTATTAATATTTTGTTATAATAACAGACGTCGCTTGAAGATTCGAATCTGGATTGTTGGGTTATAACCGCAAATCTGGATTGAATATGAAAAGTGATTAATAAATGTTGTGAAGTAAATTATTTAAAAATGTCTTGACAGTATTGCGAAATTTTGTTAAGATAAAAAAGTCGTCGCTGACAAATCATTCAGTGACTGACAGCAAATGACCTTTGAAAAGTGAACAGCAATCAGCAAAGTCATTAAGCTTTGAATGAGAGTTCAAAGTGTTTTAATCAAAATGATTTAATCATTTTGATTTAGGAACAAAAGAGCTAATCAAGCAATCTGTAATCTAAAGCATT
>DAOVRZ010000206.1:0-3098 GCA_030627905.1 Halanaerobiales bacterium | reverse complement strand
AACTGTTTTGGCACAGATCAGAGAGTTTAAAACAGCTTCTTCAGTAGATTCCATAATAGCTCTAAAAACTTTATCCATAATATTTTCGTTTAACATCTGGATATCAACAAATGCTTCCTTTTCATAATGATTAAATTTATTGGCAGTAGTAAAACTTACTACGACCTCTCCACTACCATTTCCGATAAATGACCCTGTTCGATTTAGACCAACAACGGCTCTTTTTGAAATTCTTTTGAGTTGTCTAGATGTCATAGGTAAGTCTGTTGCTAAAATTACAATAACTGAACCCTTATCTTTTTTATTATTATCTACTGGGTTTAGTTCATTGAGAATTAAACCAGCATGGACTCCGTTTATCATGAGATCCTTCTGAAGACCAAAATTTGTTAAAACCAATACTCCAACTGTATGTTCCTTATCATCTAGTTCAATTATCCTTGAAGCTGTTCCAATTCCCCCTTTGAGTTGATAACAGCACATACCTGTGCCAGCCCCTACATCCCCTTCAGAAAACTCCACATCTGCATTCTGTATCGCCGTGAGAATATGTTCTTTCTTTATAAAGCGCTCTCTTATCTCATTTAAGACCCCATCATTGCATTCACAAATTACAGGATTTACAGTCCCAGTAGTTAAACCTATGTCATCATTATCCTGTAACATATATTCAACTAATCCATCAAAAGCAACCCCAACACTTAGAGTATTTGTCAGGATTATTGGAGTTTCGATTGTACCTAACTCGTCAATTTGAATTAAACCTGTAGATTTTCCAAACCCATTTATCACATGACTTGCAGCAAAGACTTTTTCTTTAAATATATTTCCTTGATGAGGTAAAATAGCTGTTACTCCTGTTTTAGCACCGCCTTGATCTAAGGTAACATGACCAACTGTAATACCTTTAACATCAGTAATTGCATTCTTTATACCAGTTTTCATCTCACCAATAGTACTTCCATAGTCTCTAATTCTCTTTTGCCCTATCATCTTATCCTCCTTAGTTCAAGTCAAAATATTCCATTCAAATGCCTTTCAGAGCTGACTGTCTCTATCTTTGACAATATAAACTATATTTCGTTGTAAACTAGATTAATCCTCTTTTACTAATTCAGTCTCAAAAAAAAATGACTTTTTATTAGTAATTATGATCTCGATTCTTTTGAGGATGTTCTTTGTATAATAGATTTAACTGAGGAAGGATGTAAAAACATAATAGATTGTTGATGAAACTGTAGCTACTTTTTCAATAAAAAACCCCTCAAGCTTTAATCTGTACCCTTTGTTAAGGGGTTTTTAAAATTACTAGCCTAGTTACACTTACATCTTTCCACTACAATGCCTAATTATCCCACGAAGATTATCCATATACTCCTTCAATAACCTCTGAACAGTCTTCTGACTAAATTTATTCCTGCTGTACATTATACTCATTCTTAAAATACCATGATATATAGAACCTGTGACATTTAAACTTGACAGCATTTTATTTGCGGGATCAATCTGTAAACCTTTAGATTCTTTTGCTGTTGTATAAATATCATTTTTCGTCTCATGATCAAATCGACCAAGATAGTTAAAATTGACTATAGAACTCTTCTTCAATTCTGGCAACTTGACCTTTGTACAATATTTCAGAATACTATATCCTGTCCCCTTCTTTGATTTCATAGAAATTATCAGTCACACTAATTTTTTCTATCCCCAAATTTTCAGACCAAATTTCTACCAATTTCCTTTTCGGTCTTTATGATCAGTAACATAAACTTCTCTTATTGCTTCATGATTTAAAAATTGAGTCTCAACTTCACCAAGTTCTATTCTAAAACCTCTAATCTTCACTTGGCGATCAATTCTACCCAAGAATTCTATGTTACCATCAGGTAACCATCTGGCCTTATCACCTGTTTTATAAATTCTTTCGTGTTTCACAACTATACACTTATCTTCTGTGAGATCAAGTTGTAACGCAATAAATTTTTCTTCTGTCAATTCAGTCTGGTTTAAATAACCTCTTGCCAATCCATTTCCGCCAATACATAACTCTCCCGGTATGCCAATCGGTGCTAAATTATTATTTTTATCTAATATATATACCTGTGTATTCGATACAGGTTTTCCAATAGGAATATTATCGTAAAACTCTTTCTCAACTTTGTAATAGATTGTAAAAGTGGTATTCTCAGTAGGCCCATATCCATTAATTACGGTTAAGTCTTTATAAGTACTTCTTACTGCATTGATGTGTTTAGGTGATAGTGTATCACCAGCAACAATGAGCATTTTTAATGATGCGAAGATAGCAGGATTTTCATCAAATAACTGATTAAACAATGGCGAAGTCAACCACATTGTAGTTATTTGATGTTTTTGTGTTTTCATCTCAAACTGTTCTGTTAATAATAAATCCTCTTTGCTAATTAAGTATAATCCAGCACCAGTTAATAATGAACCCCAGATTTCAAAAGTTGATGCGTCAAAAACAAGAGAACCAGTTTGCAAAATTCGGTCACTCTCGTCGATAACTAGCATGTTAGAATTCTTTATTAATCTGATAACATTTCTCTGCTCAATCATAACCCCTTTTGGTATACCAGTAGAACCTGAAGTGTAGATAATATAAATTAAGTCATTTGGTTTATTCACATCTGATAGATCTTGTTGCGGATAATTAGTTATAATTTCAGCTGATATATCTATAAATTCTCCATCGAAATGAATATTTTCCTCAAATCGTACTACACAGCTCTTTTTTTGAAACTTTATTCTGCAGACTTCCCTTAATTCACAATTTGAACAGGTATCCAAAGCAAAGTAAGCACTAAAAACATTTTTCTTAAAAGCAGATCTAATTGGTTTTATTCCTCAGGTAATTATCAAATTACTTGTTTCATCAATCTTAAATTCAGTTGTAGAAAGCTTGTTGCTGTTACTACTTCTTCCAGTCATATCACTGTAATGAATGTTAATTTCATTCTCTTTTGCCTTCTTTACAACTTCTTCTGAATAGTATCCTCCATCTGTATATAGTTCTTTGCAATCAATATTCTTTTGAATTAAAGGCATTCTTTCCTGGATCATACTAACATCACTTT